>SRSN01000040.1 GCA_004791645.1 Alcaligenaceae bacterium 429 | reverse complement strand
ATGATAATGATAGTAATTCTTATTACGGAGATTGTAGAGGGTATAACTACCTAATTCTCGTCATTTGGCGGATAAACGCAACAGTTCTCATTTAGATTATGGTGTCATGTTTACCATCACACCAATCACCAATGCATTGGCTAAGTCGATGAAAAACCCACACACTAATGGCACCACAATGAAAGCTTTGTGGGCTGCACCATACTGCTGTGTCACCGCAGTCATGTTCGCAATGGCCGTTGCAGTAGAGCCTAAGGTTATGCCGCCAAAGCCCGCGCACATCACCGCAGACTCGTAGTCTTTGCCCATAACACGGAAAACCACCACGAAAACAAACAGCACAACTAAGGTCACTTGAATCAGCATACATACCAGCATAAAGCCCAGCACCGGCTGTAGTGTCCACAGTTGTAGACCCATCAATGCCATGGTGATGAAACCACCCAAGCAAATGTCAGAAATCAGCGCTAAACCGGGTTGCATAATGGGCCACTGCCACATTCTGCCTTGACGTTGTAACGTACTTAAGGTGCCGATGGCGCGAATCACAATACCGGCCACCAAACACCCTACAAACTCTGGCAACACCACAGGGCTTTGCGCCAAACCTTGGTTAATGAAGCCACCCAAAATCAACGCCATATTCAGCCAAAACAAGGCCATCAACACACCGTAATAGTCGATACGGGCGACTTTTTCTTCTTTGTGCATGCTGCCCACTTCCAACTCTATTTTTTCGGAAGGAGTGAGCTTATATTTGCCAATCAAGGCCGCAGCAATAGGGCCGCCAATCACACATGCGGCAATCAAACCTATAGTATTCGCCGCCAAGCCCAGCTCTTTAGCATTGGCAATACCTAGCGTATCGGTAAAGTATTCCGTCCACGATAAGGTGGTGCCTACCCCACCAGTCAGAGAAATAGAACCCAACATCAACCCTGCTCGCGGGTCCAAACCAAAGACTTGCGCTAAGCCCATTCCAGTCATGTTCTGCAGCACCATGAAGCAGACCGATAGTCCTGTCAGTATCACTAACGGCCTGCCACCACTGGCCAACGACCGTATATCGGTGTTAAGGCCAATACCCGCAAAGAAATACAGCAACAACACATCGCGCAGACGCAAATCAAAATCTATGGTGAGCCCCAAACCATAAAAAATGACACACGTCGCTATGGCACACAACAACCCACCTACCAACGACTCAGGAATACTATAAGCACGCAAAAAATTGATACGGGCTACCAATCCCTTACCAATAAACAGCAACAAAATTGTCAGCGTAAAGCTGTGAAAAGAATCGACCTGCATGGCACGAAGCTCCTTGGTGATAACAGGCAGTTAGTAAGGTCGCGCTATGCTACCACCAAGTTCTGCTTTTCAATCTGCCGATTATTTACTGCTGACAATCTTTGTTGCTCCCACAAACAAAAACCCCATCTTCACTACCAAAGATGGGGTTTTGTGTTTTGCCCTCAAGGGCAAAAAAGCGACGTTCTTATACCGCCTGCGCCAAACGTGCCAGAACTTGTTCGCGCCCTAACAAGGCCAATACAGCATCAATCGCTGGGGTTTGTTTGCGACCTGTTACGGCCACGCGCAGCGGAATACCCAGTTTAGGCATTTTGATGCCGTGGGCTTCCAGTGTGTCTTTGATGACCTGCGCCAAGGCTTCGGTATTCCACTCGGTCAATGCCGCTGCTTTTTCAGCAAAGGTTGCCAGCACAGCGCGGGACTCTTCGGTCAGCGCTTCGGCTTGCAACTCGGCTGATGCTGGCGTAAATGCGCTGCAGAACAACAAAGCACCTTCGGCCAAATCATTCAAAGTTTCAGCACGGTCTTTAATCAGGGCCAATACGTCTGGCAACTGGCTAACATTAGCTGCTGGGTCTAACTTCAACACACGTGGAGCCACTACAGCAGCCAATGCGTCGTTATCCGTTTGCTTGATGTAATGCGCGTTCACCCAGTTCAGTTTCTTAGGATCCCACTGTGATGCGGAACGGCTCAGGCTGCGTGTATCAAACCACTCAATCAATTGCTCACGGCTGAACAGTTCGTTATCACCGTGGCTCCAGCCCAAACGTGCCAAGTAGTTCACCATGGCGTCAGGTAAGTAACCTTGAGTGTCGTAATCCATGATGTTCACAGCACCGTGGCGTTTGGACAGTTTCTCGCCGTCTGGGCCCAAAATCATAGGCACGTGACCATACTCAGGCACCGTGGCGCCTAAGGCTTGCAAGATAGTGATCTGACGTGGAGTGTTATTCACGTGATCGTCACCGCGAATCACATGGGTAATGTTCATATCCCAGTCATCAACCACCACGCAGAAGTTGTATGTAGGGGTGCCATCTGGACGTGCAATGATCAGATCATCTAGCTCAGAGTTGCTGAAGCTGATACGGCCTTTCACCATATCGTCCCACGTCGTTACGCCTTCTTGTGGGCACTTGAAGCGCACCACAGGTTTGCGATCAGCAGGAACAGCAGGCAATGTTTTGCCTGTTTCGGGACGCCATGTACCGTCGTAGCGGGGTTTCATGCCCAACGCACGCGCTTTCTCGCGCATAGCTTCTACTTCTTCTGGTGTGCTGTAGCAGTAGTAAGCCGTGCCATTTTCCAGCATCTGCGCGATGATTTCTTGGTAACGCTCGATACGCTGCATTTGGTAGAACGGGCCTTCATCGGCATGCATGCCCAACCAGCTCATACCATCAATAATGGCTTGCACTGCCTCCGGTGTAGAACGCTCCAGATCCGTATCTTCAATACGCAGCACAAAAGTACCTTTGTGATGGCGTGCAAATGCCCAGGAAAACAAAGCAGTTCTCGCCCCGCCCAAGTGCAAAAAGCCGGTTGGTGAAGGAGCAAAACGTGTTCTAACAGTGGAGGTGGTCATAGCGATTTCAACGTAATTCCAAATAAATACAGACGCTGCAGCGTCTGACTACACCGTATTTTAAGCCAGTATTCATATTCTCGTTAGGCACTGTGTTTTTTTGTTGTGGTATGCCACACATCGCTCTATTACCACCTCAAACAGAACCACTTATTTACATATTTTGTTACTCAAGAATGCTAGTTCAAGCTTCAACTTGATGAAATCTTGATATTTGCTTGATACATGCCTACCAAACCCCTTTCTACAATTTGCCTACATTCTCCTTACTACGCTGACACCTGCAGCACACAAGACGAGTCGCTCACACTATGTATTGGCAAATTCTTTTTTTCAGCATCAGCACCTACGTGTGCTTAAGCCTATCCAGACTGCTGCTGAGTCTTTGGCAATACAAACGTGTTCAGAGCGCGGGTGGCCTACTTCCTATTATGTTTGGCGGCCTACGCGTGGATACTACGACGGTAGGGTTTGTCGTAGCGTTACCCCTGCTGTTTGCCCCTTGGTTAAACGATGTACTGTGGGCTCAACAAATCAACGCCGTGTACTTAAGCGTGATGTGGTTGTTGATTCTTTTACCCGAGCTATCCAGCGTGCAATTCATCATGGAATACGATGTACGCCCTAACCGTCTGTACACCGACTACCTGAAACACCCCAAAGAAGTGGCCGGCATGTTGTGGCAAGGCTATAAGTTGCCCGTGATCGGAGCTTTAGTCTTCTTAGTAGCGCTGTGCTACGCCGGTAGTGTTGTATTTGGTCGTACCTTTCCTTTAGCGCAATCGTTTAGCTGGTTAGCTGCCTTGGGCTTGAGCTTAGCGGGTGCTGCGGTGTCATTTTTGGCCATTCGAGGCACGCTGCGTCACCGCCCCCTGAACCCTTCTACCGTGGCCTATTGTGGTGACTGCCTGCTAAACAGCTTGGCCTTGAACTCCATCTATAACGTAGCCTATGCCTTGTACAGCCTGAAAAACGAGCGCTCGGCAGCAGACTTGTATGGTGATCTGCCTACCGCAGACATGCAACGTTTGGTGCTGGAACAAGCAGGCATCCAAAGCACTAACCCTGATCTGCCTAGCGTGCACCAACACATTGCTAACCACTCACACGCTAGACCGTTGAATATCGTCATTATTGTGGAAGAAAGCTTAGGCGCTCAGTTTGTGGGTAACTTGGGCGGACAAGACCTCACTCCAAACTTAGACAAACTGTCTACCGAAGGTTGGAATTTCCGCAGAGCCTATGCCACTGGCACACGCTCAGTACGTGGTTTGGAAGCGCTAGTATGTGGTTTCCCACCTTCTGCCTCTGATGCGGTGCTGCGTCTATCCGGCGCTCAACAGAACTTCTTCACCTTGGCACAAGGCTTAAAACCCTTGGGATACCGTTCGCACTTTGTGTATGGCGGCGAGGCGCACTTTGACAATATGAAAGGCTTTTTCATGGGTAACGGTTTTGATGAGCTGCATGAGCGCGCTCAGTTCAAAGACCCTGCCTTTGTAGGCACATGGGGTGCTAGCGACGAAGACATGTTCAATAAAGTACATGAGGTTCTGAGCCAAGCTCACGACACCCCTACCCTATGCTTGGCCTTTTCTGTCAGCAACCACTCGCCTTGGGAATACCCTAGTGGCCGCATCACGCCTGAAGGTGAAGCTGCCAGCGTACAAAACACCGTGCGTTACGCCGACTGGGCGATTGGCCAGTTCTTTGAACGCGCCAAACAAGAAAGTTACTGGGAAAACACTGTGTTTTTGGTGGCTGCTGATCACGACGCCCGTGTAGGTGGTGCCGATGCAATCCCACTGCGCCACTTCCATATTCCTGCATTGATTTTGGGCGGTTCTATTGCCGCCAGACAAGACGACCGCATCATCAGCCAAATCGACTTGCCTGTCACGTTATTGTCGTTAGCCGACGCTTCTATTGCACACCCGATGATTGGTCAAGATTTGACCAAACGTCAGACCGTACAACGCGCCATCATGCAATACGGCGAGAACTTTGGCTACCTACATCAAGACTTGTTGACGGTATTGGAACCTGGCAAAAAACATCGCCAATTTACCTATACCGCCCCCGCTGACTATCAGGTAGTAGAAACACGCCCGCAAGCGCTAGAAACCGCTAAAGCCTATGCGCTATGGCCTACCTATATGTATGACTCTCGTAGCTATACCGTAGCTACTACCAACGATGTTCAAAACTCTTATTCCCACTCTCTCAGCATCGCTGCTGAGTAGTGTGACCGCGACGCTGCTGCATATCTGTGTGTTTTACGGTTTGCTGCAGCATTCGGCTCCCGCCCAAACGGCGACCTTTGTTGGAGCGATTAGCGGTGCTGTTCTGAACTATATGTGCCAATACCATTTGGTGTATCGCAGCACGCGAGCCCACCGTTCAGCGGTACTGAGATACCTGCTGCTGGTCTGCACCAACATTGCATTGAACTCACTTATTTTTCAGGTGCTAACCGTACTGCTACCTACGCTCCAACCGTTATTACTACAAGCGCTCACAAGCGCCAGCCTTGCCACACTTAATTTATTTGCTTATCAGAGGATCATCTTTCATGAACGCTCCTGCTGAATCCTGGAGAACACTGCATACTTCATCAGCGAAAATGCTGAGCGTAGTGATCCCTCTCTACAACGAAGCAGCGGTACTGCCGCTATTGATTCCTCGTTTATTGGCCATTTTGCAAACCACTGGTTTACGTCATGAAATCGTGTTTGTGGATGATGGCAGTCAAGACAACAGCCTTACTCTGCTACGACAAGCCGTCGCTCAAGGACTGCCATTGCGCATTGTGGTCCTAAGCCGTAACTTCGGTAAAGAAGCCGCAGTAAGCGCCGGGTTAGAACACTGCAAAGGCGATGCCGTCATTGTGATGGACGCCGACTTGCAAGACCCACCGGAGCTAATCCCCGACATGGTATTAGCATGGGCAGCAGGTGCCGATGTAGTCACCATGAAACGTCGTACTCGTCAGGGCGACTCTTGGCTAAAACGCAGCACCGCACACTTGTACTACCGTTTGCTGAACCGCATGAGCAGCATTCGTATTCCTGCTGATACAGGCGACTTCAGATTGATGTCCCGACAGGTGATTGACGCTATCTTGCAATTGCCGGAGCGCAACCGCTACAACAAAGGCTTATTTGCCTGGGTGGGCTTTAACACTCACGTCATTGAGTATGACCGTGCTCCACGCCCTGCAGGTCAAAGCAAGTGGAACTACCTGCATCTTTGCAACTTGGCGCTGGATGGTATTACCTCATTCTCGTCCGCCCCATTACGCTTAATTTTGCTCAGTGGCTTGCTCATTTTCATCGGCAGCATGATCACCGGTGTATGGCTGCTAGTAGAGCATTTATACATGGGCACACCCGTCACCACCCTGACCCTAGGTATTTTGCTGTTGGGTATGTTCAGTGGTTTGCAATTGAGCGCGTTGGGTCTGGTGGGCGACTACGTAGGTAAAGCCTATTTAGAAACCAAACAACGCCCTGTATTCCTGATCAAAGGCGTGATTGGCGCTGACACACCACTGCTATCGTCTTATCAACAAGACTATAAACATGCCTCACACATCTAACAGCGTGTCTCGTACACTGTGGTCGCTTCTGCTGTTTACGCTGTGCAGTCAGTTAGTCATCATGTGGGCATTGCCGTATGCCGACAGCTCTGAACCTCGCTATGCAGCTATTGCCCAAATCATGGCGCAAAGCAATGATTGGATTACACCGTGGTTTTCTCCAGATGTACCTTTTTGGGGTAAACCACCCCTGTCATTCTGGGCACAAGCCTTGTCGTTCAAGGTATTTGGCATCAATGAGTTTACGGGCAGGCTACCTTCGTGGTTAGTCAATATCGCCATTACCGCGCTGATTATGCATGGCACACGCTGCATCATGCAGTTGCAACCGCATCTTACCCGCGCCCAGTCTTACACCCCACTACTGGCTGCGGTGATCTACAACACCATGTGTTTGGCATTCAGCAATGCTGGCGCCGTACTCACTGACCCATATTTGAATTTGGGGCTAAGCCTCAGCATGGTGGCGTTGCTACAGCAAGCAGCTCAACCGTCTAAGGCATGGGGCTGGGCATTTTTTGTAGGGCTGAGCATAGGTATGCTCTCTAAAGGCCCGTTAGCACTGGTGTTTTGCTTTGCCCCCCTAGTACTGCTGGCTTTCTTCAGACGTCGCTTTGTGCTGAATCTACTGCGTCGCCTACCGTGGATAAGTGGCACACTACTGTTTTGTGCGCTGTCCCTGCCTTGGTATATCTTGGCTGAACTCAAAACACCCGGCTTTCTGAATTACTTTTTAATTGGTGAACACATCAGCCGTTTCTTGGTGCCCGGCTGGCAAGGCGACTTGTACGGTACCGCCCATAAAGCCCCATTAGGCAGCATCTGGATTTCGCTGTTCCCCGCTACGTTCCCGTGGGGATTACTCAGCCTGTTCTTGCTGATTAAAGCGTGGCGCAAACATGGTTTACGCGCCTTTATGTCACTACCTACTGGTAGCTTGTACCTGTTTATCTTGGCGCTGTTTCCCGCGATATTCTTTACCGCAGCCGGCAACATCTTATGGACGTACTTGTTACCTGGTTTAGCCCCCTTGGCCATCTTGACGGCGTATTACTGCCCGTCTATCAACCGCCCTATGCAGCGTATAGTTGCGGCCTCTACGGCATTAGTCCCTATGGCCGGGCTAGTGTTGGCAGGCTTGAGCTTACATGATGTCACCATTACCAAGACTGAACGCCCCATTGTCCAAGAATTTTTAGCGCGTGCCACACCTAGCGATACCTTATACTTCGTAAGCAAACCTACCTTTTCCGCTAGGTTTTACAGTCAGGAGCGCACCGCATCAATAGATCCGGCAGTCTTTAACAGCAACGACGAAGCTGCTGCCCCTCGATTTGTTGTGATTGCGAACGACAATACCCAAACGTTGAAAACCATAACTGACCAGCACTACACCGCTATTGCTCATTCCAAGCGCTATCAGTTATTTATGCGTTCACAACCTTGATATGACACAAAACTTTGGCAAAATCCGCTTGTTGATCGTTGAAGACAATGTTTCTCTGGCTGAAAATCTGTTTGAATACTTTAATGAGCCACCGTTTTCACCCGACTTTGCATCTGATGGTCTAACCGCACTGCATCTGCTAGCCACCAATCAGTACGATGTCATCGTATTAGATGTCATGCTGCCAGGTATTAACGGTTTTGAAATTAGCCACCGAATACGCCATGACCTGCGTCGCAGTACGCCCATTATCCTGATTACGGCCAAAGATCATATTGATGACAAAACGCAGGGATTTAATGCAGGTGTAGATGACTATCTGGTCAAACCCTTTGACCTCAAAGAACTAAGCTTACGCGTGCAAGCCTTAGCGCGTCGTAATAGCGTTTCGTCCGATCCACTACTACACTTTCAAGCAGTCAGTTTTGACCCCGATACTTACACTGTGTATGCGCAACAGCAAGCGGTTGGTACGCTTACTGGCTACAGTGCAAAGATATTTGAATTACTGCTGCGAGCCTACCCCCGACCAGTGAGTCACGAGCAACTCGTTGAACAAGTATGGGACGGCCGACCTACAGAGCACCACACTGTGCGCACACACGTCTATGCACTACGCAAACAACTGACTGAATTCACACAACAGCCGTTAGTGAAAACTCTGCATGGCCGTGGTTATATTTTGCATACCGCTGAGTAATCCATGAAAAGCATCGCCTCTAGAATTTATAAAGCACTCTTTGCGCTGTCTTTGATCAGCATGTTGGTCACGGTCATCACAGTGTTGCTCACCAATGAGAATCTTGAGGATGTGCTACTAGGCTCACAAGCGGATCATATTCCACCGGAACTGCTCAATGCGCAGTACCAACAGAATCTGTTTATTTGGGATGGCGCACTCAATAAAATCGCCTTTATTCCTACTGGAACACCCATACCTGATGAGTTACCAGCCCCTTTCACTCCCTCTACTGTGCATAAAAAGGACGAGGTAGAGTTAGGTAATCAAACCTATCTCATCAATATAGAAGTCACTGATCAAGGCACCCTCTATTGGGCTCGCAACATTACTGCTTTTGAAGAACGTGAAACCACCTTATTGATTTCGGTCGCTCTTATCATGGCAGGCATGGTGATACTAAGCTGGCTGTTAGCCTACTTGAGTAGTCGCAAACTGATTGCGCCACTTTCTGCACTCAGTGAACAAATTGCAGCGCTGTGTCCAGGCAAAAAACTACCGCCCTTAGACCTAAACTACCAAGATCGTGAATTGCACCACATCGCCATGACCATGAACTTATTTCTAAGCGAAATGGAAGCATTTATAGAGCGTGAACAACAACTACTTAGCCTTGCCAGCCACGAACTACGCACCCCAATTGCCGTGATTTCTGGTGCATTAGATGTGATTGAGCGCCGTAACCAACAACAAGCTAACGACTGCCAAACACTATTACGCATTCGCCGTGCATCAGTTGAGATGGCGGATAACGTAGACGCCTTGCTGAAACTATCGCGTCAAGACACTCAAGATTTGCCTATTGAGCACATTAACTTGGCCGAGGCTGTACAAGTCATCATTCAAGACACCTCGCACTTCTATGACACCACTCAGCGCGTCACCGTGCAGGCCCCCGCCTCTGAGGTTTACATCATTAGTAACCCCGTTCTGGTGAGAATCTTGCTGCGTAATGTGATTCACAATGCTCTACAGCACACCAATGGCCCGATTACAGTCACCATGGAACACACTCACATAGCTATTTGTGATCAAGGCTCAGGTTTACCTGTAAGCAAACTCTCTTCCCTCCCGCCACAAAAAAACAGTAGCGGCTTAGGCCTATACATCGTGACACTGCTCTGTGAGAAACTGGGTTGGACTTTGCATATACAGCACGACGCCAATGGCCATTGCGTCTACATCCATTACGCTGACGCCAGCCCACAGGGAACAAAGGCCTGTTGTTAAACAGGCCTTTGAGTGGTTTATAGCGCTTTTAATATCTGCTCTACCGTTGCTTTGGCATCCCCAAAGCACATGAACGAGTTCTCGTTATAGAACAGCGGATTCTGCACACCTGCATAACCAGAGCTCATAGAGCGTTTGAACACAATCACGTTTTGAGCTTCCCACACATGCAATACCGGCATGCCAGCAATGGGGCTGTGCGGGTCAGTAGCAGCGGCTGGGTTCACCGTATCGTTAGCACCGATCACCAACACCACATCCGTAGTGGCGAAATCATCGTTAATTTCGTCCATTTCTAACACGATGTCGTAAGGCACGCGGGCCTCAGCCAACAATACGTTCATATGCCCCGGTAAACGCCCCGCTACCGGGTGTATACCAAAGCGCACCGTCACCCCTTTTTGACGCAAAAACTCGGTGATCTCAGACACCGCATTTTGCGCGTGTGCCACAGCCATACCGTAGCCTGGGGTAATGATGACAGAGCGTGCATTTTTCAGCATATCGGCCACATCGGCAGGCTGGATTTCGCGGTGTTCGCCGGTTTGCTCGGCGCTATCTGAAACCCCACTCTCGGTACCAAAGCCACCCGCAATCACCGATAAGAATGAGCGGTTCATGGCTTTACACATGATGTACGACAAAATCGCACCCGACGAACCCACCAACGCCCCCGTCACAATCAACAGATCGTTTTCTAGCATGAACCCAGCTGCCGCCGCTGCCCACCCAGAGTAGGAGTTCAGCATAGACACCACTACTGGCATATCCGCACCACCAATAGAGGCCACCAAATGCCAGCCAAATGCCAGCGCAATCAGCGTCATCAACAGTAATGCAATAGTTGAGCCATCAGCACTCACAAACGCCAACAGCAGCAAGAACGCGACCACCAACGCAGCCAAATTCAGCTTATGTTTATGCGGCAACACCAAAGGCTTGCTGGAAATACGGCCATTTAACTTGCCAAACGCCACCAACGATCCTGTGAAGGTCACAGCACCGATGAATACGCCCACAAACACTTCTACTAAGTGAATGGTGTGCATATCTGGGGACACGCTGTCGGCATTAGCGTAGCTGTTATAGCCCACCAATACAGCGGCCAACCCCACAAAACTGTGCAGTAATGCAATCAGCTCAGGCATCTGGGTCATTTCTACGCGCTGCGCACGAATCAGACCAATACCTGCACCAATTAGCATGGCCAGAATAATCCAGCCAAAACCAGACGCTTGATCGCTGAAAATGGTCGCGATCAACGCCAGCGTCATGCCAGCCACACCAAAGTAATTACCGCTACGTGCGGTTTCCTGTTTAGACAAACGCGCCAAACTCAGGATGAACATCAATGCTGCGATGATATAAGCAGCTGTTACTAGACCTTGAGACATTTCTTTTCCTTTTATTTGTCTTTACGGAACATCTTGAGCATGCGGTGGGTCACAAAAAAACCGCCGAAAATATTGATGCTAGCAATCAAGATGGCAATAAAAGCAAGAAACGACACCCAACCATTGCCTTGGCCTATCTGCAATAAAGCGCCCACCACAATAATGCCGGAGATCGCATTGGTCACTGACATTAATGGCGTATGCAGAGAGTGCGTGACATTCCAGACTACGTAATAGCCCACCACGCACGACAGCACAAACACAATCAGGTGATTCAAAAATGCGGCGGGTGCATTCGCGCCCAACCATAGGAAGCACAACCCACCTACGCCCACGGCCAGTAACTTCTTCCACAGCGCCATAGGTGGTGCAGCAACGGCCTCTGTCGGTTTAGCGACTTTAGCTTGCGTAGGTGCTGCCGACACTTGAATAGGTGGCGGCGGATACAGCAACTCGCCTTGGTGACAGACCAGCATATTGCGCAGCACTACATCCTCTTGGTTCAGCACCACCACACCATCTTTAGCGGGGGCCAGCAACTTAGCCAAGTTCACTAGGTTAGTGGAGTACAACTGCGAGGCTTGGCCTGCCAAACGATTGGCCAAATCGGTATAACCAATCACGGTCACGCCATTGGCTGTAGTAATGGCTTCGCCTGGCACAGTGTATTCGCAGTTACCACCCGTTAACGCGGCCAAATCCACGATCACCGAACCCGCTTTCATGCTGTCTACCATCTCGCGAGTAATCAGTTTAGGGGCTGGCTTACCTGGAATCGCTGCTGTCGTGATGATGATATCTACCTGCTTCGCCTGCTCGGCAAACAGCTTCATCTCGGCAGCGATAAATTCATCACTCATGGTTTTGGCGTAACCATCACCACTACCCGTATTTTCTACAGGAATATCCAGTTTCAAGAACTGGCCACCCATGGAAGTAATTTGCTCCGCCACTTCTAAACGCGTATCGAAAGCTTTCACTATCGCACCTAGCTGACGGGCAGCACCTATGGCAGCTAAGCCCGCTACGCCTGCGCCAATCACCAAGACCTCGGCGGGAGGCATTTTTCCAGCAGCGGTAATTTGGCCTGTAAAAAAGCGCCCGAATGCACTGGCAGCTTCTACTACTGCTCGGTAGCCACTGATATTCGCCATGGAAGACAACGCGTCCATCGCTTGTGCGCGAGAAATACGCGGCACCATATCCATGGCCAACACCGTAACTTGTTTTTCTTGCAGGCTCTGCAATAACTCGGGGTTTTGGGCGGGCCAAATAAAGCACACCAACATGGTGCCGGGTTGTATCAGCTGTATTTCGTGGGAAGTAGGCGCATTGACCTTATAAATCAATTCGCATTCCCATACGCTGCTTGCATCCGCTACCGTTGCGCCAGTAGCGCTGTACAGCGCATCGTCAAAACTGGAGGCTTTTCCTGCGCCAGTTTCTATCACCACATCAAAACCCAGTTTCAGTAGCTGCTCCACACTTTTAGGTGTAGCGGCCACTCGTGTTTCACCGGGTATTGTCTCCCTGGGTATCCCTATTCTCATCGTTATCATCCTTATGCGGTGAGCTATACCTATTGATTAGGCTATTAAAATAATTAACGATTTTTTGTGTGCGATAAAGTCTTTTGCTGCGCGATACGAACATCACCCCTATAACAGCACATATCTACAACTAAAGTGTTGTGTAATGACCAAGAAAAACCCCTGTTAACCGTAGGCTAACAGGGGTTTGATGAAAATAGCTTACTGACTGACTTAGAACGGCAATCGGTATCCGGGAGACACTTGCTCTAGGCTGTAACGTGTACCGGTTTGAGAACGCACCACCAATCGCTTACCTTGCTGACGTTCGATGATAAATCGATTCGTGAACAACGGATCATCTGGCTCAACCGCCAAACCATTGGATTCCAAGGTTTGCAGCACTAAAGCTTGGCCATCACGCACCCAACATCCGGCTTCGGACAAGCCTTGAGACGGCTGGCGTGGGCGTTTCACTTGCTCGGTGTACAGCATTTGGCCATTCGCCTGTAACGTCACCAAGGTACGTAGCTCGCCTTGAATACCTTTTTCGTTACGCTTGCTCAACCAGTTCCCGATCACAGGATCTTCAGGGCTCGCTGGTGTACACGCGACAGGACGCGTTTCCACTGGCGTAGTAGGTTGAGTCGTTGGTGTTTCAGTAGGCATAGTCACACAACCGGCCAAAACCAGTGTTGCTAAACCTGCTAGGTAATTCATCCCTTTTCGCTTCATCTGTGCGCCCGCACGCATAATTCACCTTTGCGAATACTGTGTTGAACAGAGCACTATCTCTGTGTCCTAGCAAAATATTCTACCTCAGCTAATAGGCTTTGCCTGCCCTCTATGGGAATTTCTCTACACACTGTGGGCACCTACATTTTGTTACCCTAGAGAGGCCTTGGGTATTTCTCTGTAGGTAGCTAAAACATTAACCACAGAGAGGGCTAAAATAGGACACTAGAAAGCAGACTCATGCCTGTAAAATAGGCATGATTGAATCTCTATAGCCAGTGTGCCGGCATTTGCCACCACGCCACTGCCTATGACTTACACGCAAGGAGTAGCCACACTATGGCCACAGCAAAAAAAGCCAGCAGTACCACCGCTAGCAAAGCAGCGGCTACCAAAAAACCTGCCAAATCTGCCGCAAAAGCACCCGCTGCAAAGCGTGATGTGAACCCAGCAGGTTCTTGGCCGTTTCCTACTGGTAACCGCCCATAAGGTAAGACCACAAAACATCTGGGCCAGCACATAACGACTGGCCCGTGTTTTTTGACCTTCTGGATCTACCCTTTCTGCTTTTTCTTCGCTCTCTGCCATGTTCACTGATATTTTGTACTTTATTGCGAATATTGCCCTCAGCTTGCTGGGCATAGCTTTTGTGCTTCGTGCATGGTTGTATGCCATACGCTTGCACCCCTTTAACCCTTATTCCCAAGCCATTTTCAAAGTGACTGATTGGGCGGTACTTCCCTTGCACCGATTCATCCCCAATCAACAATACGTAGACTGGCCAAGTCTGGCAGCCGCCTATATTGTGGCCTACGTACACGTCGCCTTGACCTTGCTGCTGCTCACCGATGCAGGTTTGTTTGTACCGGGAGACTTCTGGCTACGCGCCTTATTGTCTGCCGTGTTCACGGTGGCTGGCTGGATTGCCAACATGGTGCTGTGGGTCACATTGATTCAAGCTCTGCTGTCTTGGATCAACCCAATGGCGCCTGTCATGCCTATACTCAATACGCTGACAGCACCGTTGCTGAACCCAATACGTAGACTGTTGCCACGCACTGGTGCTTTTGACTTCTCGCCATTGGCACTGCTGGTACTGGCCCAGATCTGCATCTTTATTTTGGGCAGACTAAAACTAGGTGTTTTCGCTGGCGCATTCTAAGTGCTTAGCCCGCTGTAACGTCTCATCAAAAAGCCCGCAGAAGCGGGCTTTTTGATGCCTAGATTAATGTCGTCATGCTACTGCCGCGTGCCTATCCCATGCCAAAGCACTGTTTTTATCCAAACAGTGCTTTTTGATACGTTCACTAGGTGTTAGCTCGAAACGATCTACAGCACGGTAAAAACGCGGCATTTGGTACGACGCCAGCTTGTTGGTTGCCCACTCTATTAGCGTGCCCCACTCCACCGCGCTGTTGGGCCTGAACTTCACATACAACATGATTTCTTGTTCGCCAATTTCGCTAGCCACCCCTACCGCTGCAGAGGCTTCTACTGCATCATGCTCAGCGAACACTCGCTCAATTTCCCATGCCGAAACGTTCTCACCACGTACGCGCATGCTATCGGTTTTTCTACCTACGAAAAACAGATCACCATCCGCATCACGCCACGCAGCATCACCGGTGTAGAGCTTGCCCTGTATTAATGCTTTTTGTGTAGCTTCTGGATTATGCAAATACGCTGGTAAAAACACCCCCTCTAGCGGGCTGGACAGCACCATCTGGCCTATTTCACCTTCACCTACTGCTAGACCTTCGTCATTCAGTAGTTCTACCTGAATCCACGGCAACGCCGTACCTATAGAACCTGGCTTTCCAGATGCATTAAAGGTAGCAAAACTGGAGCACTCGGTCATGCCATAGCATTCGCGTAGCTCGCAGCCTAACTGCTCCTGCACGCTTTGCCAGGCATTTTTTGAAACGCCAGCTCCCCATGCCGTTTGAATGCTTGCGCCTTCTGGTACTTCGTCTTGCGGCAGGCGCACCAAAATATCCAGAATACCGCCCAGATAATGTAAATGGGTGGCTCTGGCTGCTTGCCATTGCGACCAAAAACGACTGGCTGAAAAACGCTTCACAATCAGCAGGCAAACTCGCTCTAAGAACGGCACCAGTAACATCTGTGCGCCCCCTATGTGACATAAGGGCTCCCACAAAAACAAGCGTGCACCTTCTTTAACACCTGCAACTTGAATAGCCGCCTCACTGGCTACGCGCATCATTCTATGGGTGAACACCACACCTTTAGGCGCACCGGTGGTTCCCGATGTGTAGATGATGCATAAGGTGTCCGATGGCGCTATAGCAGGGTTCTGCAACACCGCATCACTCGCTATCGGTATCTGCTGCAGTTCTACCCAGTTCTCTGTGCTAACTCCGGCATCGGCCAACACCTCGGCAAACTCAGCTTCCGCAATAATTAAGGATGGCACGGCGTGCTCTACGATGTAGCGCACGCCTGGCCCCTTCACTTTGGTATTCACGGGAATCCAAATCACCCCAGACAACATCAGTGCATACAGCAACGCTATATGCTCGGCTGTGTTGCTCAGCATGACCGCAACGCTATCCCCTTTTTTGATGCCACGCGCCGCCAACCATTGCTGGAATCCCGCTACCTGTTGCCCCAACTGTTTTCTAGAAAGCGGCACAGACTCAAACTCAATCACATCTTGTTCAGCGGTTTGCGTCAGCCCTCGGTATAAAAGCGGCACCACATCCCATTGATCATCTTCTATACGTTTTGCAAAATACTGCTCAAAACCGTTCATAGTCCACTACGCCTGTTTTTGAAATAGGAAGAAATTGAAATCACTGCGGTCACCACAATCAGCAATACCGTCGATACTGCTGCCAACGTAGGCGTTACCGCCAACTGGATGTCATCCCACATTTGTTTAGGCAATGTGGTGTTGATACCGCCGCTCACAAAAATAGCGATGGTCAGGTCATCAAAAGACACGATGAACGCAAACAAAAACGCTGACGCTAAACTGCCGGCCAATAAGGGCAAGATCACCGTACGTAGACGCGCCATTACAGATGCACCCAAAATACGAGCAGCATCATCCAAGCGCCAATCAAACAGTCGTAACCCTGCCGATAACGTGACCACGGCATAAGGCAGCGCCAATACCGTATGGCCAATCACCATCCCCAGATCCGTACCCACTAAGCCTGTGCTGGCAAACAAGTACAGCAACCCGATAGCAATCACAATACGTGGCACGATTAACGGTGCAACAAACACCCCAAACAGCAGCTTGGTCCACTTGGAAGGCAATTTAGTCAAGGCAAAGGTAGCCCCAAAACCCAACACCACCGCCAGAAATGCCGTCGTCAGCCCTATACCAAAAGAACGAATCACCGCAGCTTGCCACACAGAAGAGTTAAAGAACTCTTTAAACCAGCGCAGGCTAAATAGCTCAGGCGGGAACGCCACGACAGCATTCTTCGTAAACGCAATGGGCACCACGATAATGACGGGCAGCACTAAAAACAGCAGAATCAGCCAGGTATAACCACTAAGTGCGCGATTCGACGAAGACGAGGCTGGCGAGGCGAGCGGCAAGAATCTATCCAACCGTTGACCTATAAACAGCAACAGTTTCAGCATCATTCCAGAGCCAGACTTACTACTGCGTTTAGCCTCGGCACCTGCTAAGGACGTCAACCCCACCATGCGGTCATACACGTAGAACACCACAATGGAGCACAACAGCAGCACCGTTGATAACGCCCCAGCAAACTTCAGGTCAAACAGCTCCAGTACGGAAGAAATCACCAACTGGGCAATCATGGTTTCGCGTGGCGTACCCAGCAAAGCAGGCACAATAAAGAAGCCCAAGCTCGTAATGAATACCAACAGCCCGGCAGCAGCCACACCGGGCATAGAAAGCGGCAAGAAGATGGTCAGAAAACCCGTTGCCCTACCGGCGCCCAAGGTTTCAGCGGCTTGGCCTAACTGCCTACTAATACCTTGCATAATAGGTAGCATGGTCAACACGGCTAAGGGCAACATGGCATGCACCATACCCACTAGCACGCCTGACAACGAAGGCATCAATGACGCACTGCCATCAATTAACCCCAAGGCTTCGGCCACGCTGGTCAATACCCCACTACGTGACATCAGCAGCATCCATGCGTAGGTTTTCACCAGATAACTGGTCCAAAACGGCAGCATAATCCACAGCAACCAGCGGTTCCTGCGGCGCTCATTGAAGCTACTCAGTAGCAGCGCAATGGGATAACCAAACACCACTGAGAACACAGCGGTTAAGACGGAAATACCAAAGGTTGTCCACAGCACTTTGACGTATACCGGCGTTTCAAACAGTCGTGCAAACTGCTTAACGCTGAACTCGTCCTCGGCTGACATAAATCCGCCCTGCAGAATTTGCAGTACCGGTAATAGAAAAAAGACACCCAAAAAAACGATGGCGGGCAAGGCTGGTAGCCATACCCGTAAGTTTTTTCGCAGTTTGGATGGTCTAGGCTCACTTAACGAGAGCGTCGCAGCCCTATTGTTCATGACTTGCTCCTACTGCATCAGCACACTGGTAGAGGCCACATCCCAACGAATGCCCACCTTGTCACCCAAACTTGCGGCATGACGTCTATGGCAACGAACACTGAACAACTCGTCAGAGTCTGCCATCCCATCCAGCTTCACGCGTGCGCGTATCTCTGAACCCAGAAACACCATTTCTGCTACTGTGCCCTGCACGAAACCGTCTTCAGGTGTGACTAGCTCAGCCATTTCTGGACGTACCAGTAACGTAGACGCCTCGTGGTGGTGGTTCGTCGGCACATAGGCCGACTCTACTGACAGGTTGTATGCGCCCGCTGCAAAGCTTTGCGTGGCTGTCATACGCCCATCTAGTAGGTTGGACTGCCCAATAAAGTCGGCAGCGAAACGAGAACAAGGGCGGTCGTACAGCTCTTGTGGTGTACCCAGTTGCTCAATACGAGCTTGATTCATCAAGCACACACGATCACTCATGGTCAACGCTTCGTCTTGATCATGGGTCACATAAATAAAGGTGGCACCTAAATCATCGTGTAAACGGCGGATTTCCAACTGCATGTGTTCCCGCAGTTTTTTATCCAATGCACCCAGAGGCTCATCCAGCAGCACCACGGATGGACGGTAAGCAAAGCATCGCGCCAGCGCTACCCGTTGCTGCTGCCCACCCGATAACTCTTTAGGCAAGCGTTTGGCGTAGTCGCTCATCTTGACCATTGCCAATGCATCCTCTACGGCAGAGTTCAACGCTGCGCCTTTGACTTGTCGCATACGCAAACCATAGGCAACGTTGTCCCACACATTCATATGCGGAAATAAGGCATAGCTTTGGAACACCATCCCTATGCCGCGCTGACCTGCCGCGGCATGGGTGGCATCTTTCCCATCAATCAGTAGCTGGCCACCGCTAGGGTCTACCAAACCGGCAATCATCATCAACAACGTGGTCTTACCCGAGCCTGATGGCCCTAGCAAGGTCAGGAACTCACCCGCCTTCACTTGCAAATCTGTAGGCAACAGAGCGTCCGTCTCGCCATAACGTTTAGCGAGACCTTTAGTTTCCAACTTGTACATACCAGAGACTCTTAAGAAATAATCCAGTTGTTAAAGCGCTCCGTCACTTCTTGACGGTTCGCGGCCCACCACTCAGGACTTGGCAATGCCATGTTTGTAAAGTTCTGTGGTGCGCTAGGAAGGATTTCTGCCCGTTCTGGAGAAATAAACTCAAACGCTTCTTGGTTGGTAGGCCCATATGCCAGCTCATCGGTGAACAAGGCTTGGCGCTGTTTGTCGGCACAAAAACGCACAAACTGTTTGGCAATGTCAGCGCGTGGTGTGCCACGAGGAATCCCCCATCCTTCAATGGAGTACAACCCTTCATTCCACACGATTTTGACCGGTGCCTCATTATCTATAGCTGCTTGAGCTCTGCCATTCCATGTAGAAATCATGTCTACATCACCGTTTTGGATGGCTTGCATAGCTTGTGCGCCAGATGTCCACCAAATAGCGATATGCGGTTTGATCTTATCTAGGCTACGGAAAGCACGGTCTACATCTAGTGGATAGAGTTGATCCATCGGTACGCCATCCGCCATGAGCGCTTGCTCTAAGGTATCAAGCGGATTACGACGCAGCGAGCGACGCCCTGGAAACTTCTCTACGTTCCAGAAATCAGCCCATGTCTGTGGGCCTTGCTCACCGTACTTGTCGGTTCTATAGGCCAATACCGTGGAGTAAATGTCCACACCCATCCATGTAGACGTTAGCGCCTCTGGAATCAACCCCGGCACGTCGGCTAACGTAAAGTCCAAAGGCTCCAGCAAGTTCTGCGATTCCAAATACGGAATGTCTGCCGACAAGGTGAGTGTGGTCACATCCCAAATATAGTTTTTGGTCTGCACGATGGCGTTAATTTGAGCCACTGGCTGCGCCTCACGCGCCACGTTCACTACACGTATACCAGTTTCTTTTTCAAACGGATCGTAAAAGGCTTTACGGTACGCTGCAGAGTACGGACCACCAGGGTCAGCAACGATAAGTTTTTGGTCTTTGGCCCACGCGCCTAAGCCAGTCCCCGCCAATGCCAAACCGCCTGTGGCTTGTAATATTCGGCGGCGCATCATACTTTTAGGTGTATCCATGTCTCTCTCCAGTGCACTCGTTTAGTGGTTCTTCACAGCACAGCCACAACTGATTTTTAGGTATGTAGATTAGTGTGCGGCTTTACGATCTCTACGCACTTTGAAGAACTCTTCCATCATGCGTACAGGTTCACCACTGGCATACGATTCGGCATGTAGGCGTGTGGCGGCATCCATTGTTTCTGCAAAACTGGCTGCAGACATTTCTCTAAAGCGCTGCTTGTTCAAGCGCATCGCAACAGGCGGCTTAGCGCCCAACTCTTGGGCTACTTCCATCGCTTTAGCAAACACTTGGTCTTCGGCAACCAAGTGGTGAATCAAACCAATACGATGGCTTTCATCGGCTTCCATCATGCGGCCAGTCAAGGTGAGCTCAATGGTTCTAGACATGCCCAACATCAAATTCATGATCCACGGCCCAGTCACGCTCGCAATACCAGAGTTAATTTCAGGCTGGCCCATTTTCACGCCCGCGTGTGCAACACGTACATCACCCAGTAAGGTGACTTGGAAAGCGGAACCTGCAGCGGTCCCGTTCAACGCCATCACTAACGGTTTTTGCAGATTACGCAGCACATCGTAAAAACGTTCCCAAGACTGAATCCATACCCCTGAATCACTGACGTCAAAGTTTTGCGCTTCTTCCAAATCTTGGCCCGCGCTAAAAGCACGATTGCCTGCACCCGTCATGATCAATGAGCGAACACTGTCATCGTGATCAAAGGTTTTTAGCGCCTGCATAATTTCTTCGCGCATCGCGCCATGCCATGCGTTTAGCTTCTCTGGTCGGTTCAAACGGATCACTGCAACGTTGCCAACTTTTTCTGTCTCGATAAACTTATTGCTCATAAAATAACCTTTTATTGCATAGCGATTAATTGTTAGTGAAAACAATAATAT
>SRSN01000391.1 GCA_004791645.1 Alcaligenaceae bacterium 429 | reverse complement strand
AATTAAAATATACCAAAGGATATTCATCCTATACCAAATACAAAGCCTAATCGCTACATTATAAAAAATAAGCGATCTATACTTATGAAGTCGATACAGACCAGACCTCGTTAGGTAAGGCTCCTGTACGGAGAAACGCTACTGCCCAGAAACGTCCAAAGACGCCAATGGGTTTGAACAGAAACCATCGACTTAAGGTGGTTTATAACGTAGCTAGAGTTCACTCTCTTATGCCGTGCAGTGCTAAAGCTCAATGATTTGGGGTTCGTTGACAGAAGGCTATAGCCCTCTGCCAACTAGGTGCATGAACAACGGTGCTTCGCCTATCTAGGCCACACCTTGCGAACGCACGCCCCATTCTGGAGAGGCGTGTTTTCATTGCCTGTTAGTTTCCCAACTAATAGACGCCGTTACGGTGTCATCCTCTGGGTGAGCCGCTAAACCATGCACAGCAAGGTGTTTTACATGTTAAAGCTCTATCAAGCCACTACAGCACATGGTGCTGATCAGGCCGTTGGCCGTGTCAGCTGGGATCACCACGTCAACCCAGGGCAAGACGTGGTGCGTGCACTAGCCAGCACTTTTTCTCTGGATTCCAAGAC
>SRSN01000390.1 GCA_004791645.1 Alcaligenaceae bacterium 429 | reverse complement strand
GAGAGTGACAGCCAAAACAGTCGCCCGCCATGGCCAGTTCGCGGCCACGAGGAATCAACTGCTGCATCTCATCGGCGCTTAACGGCTTATCGACGCCGGGGGCAACGCTGGTGCTGCGAAATGCACCCAGCAAGATGGCTATACAGACCACCACAGCCACCAGAATCACGGTAATGATTACTTTACGTAGCATGTTGCCTCCTTAGTCAATCACACAGCCAGACGTTGCCAGAGCAACTTCCTTCACGGCTTCGTAATAACGTACATAGCCAGTGCAACGACAGATGTGGTCGTTTAAGGCTTCTTCGATGGCGCTTTCCAGATTGGCACGTTGTACGGGTTTGCGTTTGAGGCCATCTAAAAACACCGTGGCCCCAGCTACAAAACCGGGCGTACAGTAGCCACACTGGAACGAGAAGTGATCAATAAAGGCTTGCTGTACCGGCGTTAAGGCTTCTACCTTGCCCAGCTTGTCGTATTTGGCTTGGCCTTCAATAGTCGTGATGGACTTGTTATTGAAGTAATGCGCGCTAAACACACAGGTGCGGCTCTCGGTGGTAGAACCATCTGGGTGGTTTTCTACGATGGTACAGGCATGGCAAATGCCTT
>SRSN01000389.1 GCA_004791645.1 Alcaligenaceae bacterium 429 | reverse complement strand
AGCGTCCTTTCAGAGAGTTTTTGAATCGCTATCTACCTACCGCACCAGGCCCTATCAAAACCCCAGAAGGGCAGGTCTTGGGAGAGCACGTGGGATTGGCTTTCTATACCTTTGGGCAACGCAAAGGCTTAGGTATAGGCGGTATCAAAGGCCATCAGAATGCAGATGGTACGGCTGATGCATGGTACGCCGCGCGCAAAGATCTGGAGAACAACACCCTTTACGTGGTGCAAGGACACGATCACCCGTGGTTGTTGGATCGCCAATTAAAAGCAGATCATGTGAGCTGGATTTCCGGGGAAGCACCCGCCAAAGGTATGTACGCTGCTAAAACACGCTACAGACAACCAGATGCTGAATGCATGTTGATGCAAGGCGATGACCAAACGTTGTCGCTGGAATTCACAGAACCACAGTGGGCCGTCACTCCCGGCCAATCGGTGGTGATGTATGACGGTGATGTATGTTTGGGCGGTGGCCTAATAGGCTAAAGCGCTAGTACAGAAAAAAGCACTGTGTAAATACAGTGCTTTTTTTTCGTCTATAGCAGCTATCACTATCGGAGTTGTTACGTAGTTAATCAGAGGATGAGGGGAATACAGGATATTCTTTTGTTTTGATATATTGAAACT
>SRSN01000388.1 GCA_004791645.1 Alcaligenaceae bacterium 429 | reverse complement strand
CGAAAACCGTAGGAATACTCTCTCCACTCATACATTTATCACCTATAGAAACATGGATGCAAACACATCTCCTCAAACTTGGGTTGAAATCATCAAAACTGCAGGGCCATTTGTTGTTGCTCTCGGTAGCCTTGCATTTAACTACCTCCAGTCAAAACGTTTGGCTGAGATCAATCACAAAAAAGATATTGAAATAGCAGAGATCCAGCAAAAGACAATTATCTTAGAAGAAAACTTAAAATCAAAAAACGCCTATTTGATCAAACTAGAAGAAATTTATAGCCCTATACTCGCCAAAACTGAAGCGATTCTTCAGAACTACTTCGGCTTAGTTTTCCAGAAAACAAAATCCATCGAAAAAATACAGGAAGACTTACTAAATTACCTTTCAGACGATTACATAGCGTTTTCAATGGAAGTTAGAAAAACAGCACTTGCAAAAGCAATTGTCATTTGCCATACACTGAAAAACCACAAGGCATACGAGTTAGCAAGCCAGTTTGATTATCAAATCACTCAAGCACTAGCTCTGATAGACATCTCTGGCAAATCATCTGAGCCTGAACACTATGACGCCCTCAAACAGGCACAAGATACATATAGACTGACATACGTTGCATTTTTCTACTGTATAGTTAACGATGAAGTGAAGACAGCACTACC
>SRSN01000003.1 GCA_004791645.1 Alcaligenaceae bacterium 429 | reverse complement strand
GTTTAGTTCTCAATATATTATTTGTGATGGTTTTCCCTGATAAGGAAAACGGCATACCGCGGTGCGATGAGTAAAGTTTGGTATATTAGGCGAACTTTTAGACTCTATTGGCCACGTAATGACCGCCTCTACAACCGATAAATTTGTATTCGTTGATGATTATTTGCCTGCCTTACTGGCGCAAGCGAGTTTGATTATTTCAACGGAATTTCACCAAGTCGTACTGAAAAAGGGTTTGTCCATTACTGAGTGGCGCGTGCTGTCTACGCTATCAGGTGCGGGTGTGGTGAGCGTAGGGCATTTAGCACGTATTGCGACCAGTAAGCAGCCTACAGTCACGCGTGTGGTAGATAAGATGGTGGGGGCGGGCTATATATGTAGGGTGCCGCATTCGGGCGACAGGCGTGTCACATTAGTGGAAATCACTGAGGAAGGGCAGGTGCTGATTTCGGGCTTGATTCAAGAGGCTAAGCACCACGAGTCTGAAGTGATTCGACGTTTGCAGCCTTTAGATATAGACATGCTCAAAGACACGTTGCGTAGTTTGATTGCGGAAACGCGTAGTGAGGATTGATACGGTATTTATCGCCCACGCAGGGGAACTGCAGGAAAGCTTTTTGTGATTTGAGACACCAAATCAAGAAATTTTCCTCTCCGTCCCCCTGATACCTCTGAATCTGGCGGGTTCACAGTGCTTTTTTTTGCGGCATGTTAGGTTCATACAGCGAAAACATACTTTCTCACGTGTTCATCTTGTAGGCCGAATTTGTCTGGGCACACCTGAGAGGTACTAGCAGGAAATCTTTGTTTTCTGCTAACCAAGTTGAGCTGTTTCTGGCTTGTCACAGAAGTAGAGCAACCATCAGTAATTATCAAAGCAAATCCCTTTATATCCGCCTTGGGCTACGACAGACAGTCGTTGAACAGTGGGCTTTTGCGAGCATACACAACTATAGCTACGCTGCTGCGCTACTAGAGAAAGAGGGAGTAAAGGGGGAGTCTGAAACCGCTTGAAATCATCCAAGCGGTTTTCAAGCATGATTAAGCTTCAGGAGCCTGCTTTTGCTGTTCGGCAATTTCAGCATGTACTTGCTGCATATCTACCGCTTTAACTTGAGAAACCAACTCTTCCAATTGTGACTCAGACAGAGCTCCAGAGTGGGAGAACAGCAGTACGCGTTCACGAAATACCATGATGGTAGGAATAGAACGAATGCGCAATGCAGCGGCCAGTTCTTGCTCTTCTTCGGTGTTTACTTTGGCGAAAACGATATCATCGTGTTTCTCGGACACCTTTTCAAAGGTTGGGCCAAATTGGCGGCAAGGGCCACACCATGGCGCCCAGAAATCGATAATCAGTGGCTTTTCGCCTTCGATGCTGGATTGAAATGTGTTTTGCGTGAGTTCTACAGTGCTCATGAGCCGGACCTTCTAAAATGAGAGCAAACAGTCGCTGGGACAGTGAGTAAGGTTCCAGTGTAGCGCGTTTAAGTGCTATTGCAACGCCTTGCAGTTACAAAAACGGCAACAGAATATAAGCTTCTGTTGCCGTTAGAGACCGAGGAATAAAGGACTTATTCGAAGGTGTATTTCGCGATAAACAAGGCCGCTACGATGATGGTAGCAGGGTGCATGTCACGGAATTTGCCGGTGACAGCCTTAATCACGACGTAGCTGATAAAGCCAAATGCCAAGCCGTTTGCAATGGAATATGTAAATGGCATTGCCAGTGCAGTCAGTGCAGCAGGAGCCGCTTCAGTGACGTCATTCCAGTCAATATCGCCCAACTCACGCAGCATCAAACATGCGACATATAGCAATGCTGGGGCAGTAGCGTAAGCAGGTACGACACCAGCCAGTGGTGAGAAGAAGAGCGCCAGTAAGAACATGGCGGCGATCACCAAGGCGGTCAAACCTGTGCGACCACCAGCCTGTACGCCAGAGGCGCTTTCTACGTAAGCCGTTGTACTGCTGGTACCGATCATGGAACCAGCCACAATCGCGGTACTGTCAGCCAGCAAGGCACGGTTTAAACGGTTAGGTTTACCTTCTTGAATCAGGTTGGCGCGTTTGGCCACGCCAATCATGGTGCCGGTGGCATCAAAAATCTCTACTAACACCAATACCAGAATCACGTGTACCACGCCCATGGACAGTGCGCCCATGATGTCTAGTTGCAGGAAGGTAGGAGCGATGCTTGGAGGCAAGGAGACTAAACCATTAAATTCACTGTGACCCAACTGGATGGACAGTAGCGTAATCACCAAAATACCGATCAAGATGGCGCCGCGTACTTTCAGGGCATCCAACGCAGCGATGATGAAAAAGCCCAAAATGGCGTATAGCGCAGCAGGCTCAGTCAAGCTACCCAAGCCTACTTTGGTGGCAGGGTTGGCAACCACGATTTGGGCGTTGGACAGTGCAATCAAACCCAAGAACAAACCAATACCCGCCACAATGGCAGAGCGTAAGGAGCGGGGGATGCCATCTACAATCCAGCTACGTATGCCGGATACTGTCAGAATCAGGAAGATAATCCCCGATATAAATACGGCCCCCAGTGCTTGTTGCCACGTAAAGCCTAGCGTACCGACGATAGTGAAGGCAAAGAAGGCGTTTAGCCCCATGCCTGGCGCCATACCAATAGGCCAGTTGGCGACAAAAGCCATAATCAGCGAACCAATGATGGCGGCCGCACAAGTTGCCACGAAAATGGCGTTGCGGTCCATGCCGGTGGAGGACAGAATCTCCGGGTTCACAAAAATAATGTAGGACATGGTCAGGAAGGTAGTCACCCCTGCCAGTATTTCTGTTCTGATATTGGTTCCGTGCTCTCTTAGTTTGAATAGCTGTTCAAACATAAGGCTCCCCTGTGAAATAAAAATGTGTGTTGCGCTTGAGCAATTTGCTGCGAGGCAGATTTTAGACCTTTTGGCCGCATTATGGTTGGGAATGCAGGGTATATCATCATGTGGGGATACTGATAAGGCTTATGTGCCTCAATAGAGAAGCGTGACGGAGCAGTACGCTTTCGCAGTACAATAGAAGGCTATGAAAATACTTGGTTATGAAAGCTCTTGCGATGAAACGGGCGTCGCAATAGTCTGCACAGAAAAAGGGCTGCTGGGCCATGCGCTGCACAGCCAAATCGCTATGCACCAACATTATGGTGGCGTGGTGCCTGAGCTCGCCTCTAGAGACCACATTCGTCGTGCGTTACCGCTCACACAAGAAGTGTTGGATCAAACCGGCTTGAGCTTGTCTGATATTGATGCTGTAGCGTACACCGCAGGGCCGGGCTTGGCTGGTGCGTTGTTGGTAGGTGCCAGTGTGGCGCGATCCTTAGCGTGGGCGCTGGATTTGCCGGCTATCCCTGTGCACCACTTAGAAGGCCACTTGTTGTCGCCATTGCTGGCTGAGCCTAGACCAGACTTCCCTTTTGTGGCGCTGCTGGTATCAGGCGGTCACACACAGTTGATGCGAGTGGATGGCGTGGGTCAATACGAACTACTAGGCGAAACACTGGATGATGCTGCAGGCGAGGCGTTTGATAAAAGCGCCAAGCTGATGGGCTTGGGGTATCCCGGTGGGCCTGCTCTGTCCAACATGGCACAAAAAGGCAATGCCGACGCCGTTGTGCTGCCGCGTCCTATGTTGCACAGTAAAGACTTAGATTTCAGCTTCAGCGGTCTGAAAACAGCCGTGCTGCTCAAGATGAAAGAATTAAAAGCACAGTACGACGAGGTTCCAGAAGAGCAGTTGGCCAATCTGGCCGCTGGTACCGAGGCTGCTATTGTGGATGTGTTGGCAGCTAAAGCGATACGCGCTTTAAAAGAAACAGGCTTGAAGCGTTTAGTGGTGGCTGGGGGAGTAGGGGCTAATTTGCCGTTGCGTAACCGTTTGCTGACACAAGCAGCCAAGCTCAAAGCGGAAGTGTTCTTCCCGCCTGTGGCGTTGTGTACGGATAACGGTGCAATGATTGCGTTTGCGGCAGCGATGCGAGCTAATGCAGGGTTGTTGCCTGAGAACCTGAAAAAGCCCGGTTTTACGGTGCGCCCGCGTTGGGAGTTAAGTAAGGCGGGCGAGCTGTACTAGGTAGGACTGGTTGGAGTGCGAACAGCTCAGAGAGTAGGCCGCTGAGAGATTCATCGCCCATGCTGGGGACTGCAGGAATACTTTTTGTGATTTGAGACACCAAATCAAAAAAGTTTCCTCTCCGTCCCCCAGTTGGTCTGAATGGGGGTAGGTTTACTACTCTTTCTTCTGACCCACTTTAGGTTCAGTGCCCTGAATTAGTCTGCGAATGTTGGCACTGTGACGCCAGAGCAACAATGCGCAAATTAAAATTAAGCACAATGCGATCACGCCGTTCAGTGGCCACAAGGTGCCAGCCCCTAGGAAGTAATACATAGGGCTAAGCACAGCAGCAGTCAGGGCAGACAGTGACGAATAACGGCTGGCATAAAACACTACTAACCATGTAGCCGCCGTGAGCAATCCCAACCAAATATTCAACGCCAACAGCACACCTAGTGCCGTGGCAACCCCTTTGCCGCCTTTGAATTTCAGGGTGCAAGGGAAAATATGTCCCAAGAAAGCAGCCAGCGCGGCAATGCCAGGTAAGCCGGTAGACAGTCCCCAGTGACGCACGGCATACTGAGCCAGAAGTACAGCTACTACGCCTTTCAGCATGTCACCCAATAAGGTGTATATCGCGGCTTTCTTATTTCCCGTACGTAAAACGTTGGTCGCTCCTGGGTTTCCGGAGCCGAAGCTGCGCGGATCCGCTAGCCCCATGAACTTGCTGACAATCACAGCAAAAGGCAGTGAGCCCAGAAGATAGGCAATAAGAGCGGTCAGAATAACGCTGGGTAACATGGTTGTTTTGGGAAATGGTTGAAGAAGAAAATACTAAAATGGTGATTCTACTGGCTTGATGATAAAAAACCAAAGCAGCAGGTACAATGTGAGCTGTGCCTCACTCTGTTTTTCGGGTTGAACAATGAAAATACTAATTTCCAACGATGATGGGTATAACGCAGAAGGCATTGAGGCTTTGTATGCGGCCCTGAAAAACTTGGGAGAACTGGTGGTGGTGGCACCAGAAACCAACTGCAGCGCATCGTCTAATGCGCTGACGCTAAATAGGCCACTGTTTGTGCGCCAAGCCTCTAACGGCTTTTACTACGTCAATGGTACTCCGTCAGATAGCGTGCATGTCGCGCTAACGGGCCTACTGGATTTCAAACCTGACTTAATCGTATCTGGCATTAATAACGGTGCCAATATGGGTGACGATACCCTGTACTCAGGCACGGTAGCTGCCGCGATGGAAGGGCATTTGTTTGGTATCCCGTCTATTGCTTTTTCGTTGATTGAAAAAGGCTGGCAACATCTGGATAGTGCTGCGCGCGTTGCTCGGGATATCGTAGAAAAAGTTGCGAAACAACCGCTGGCAGCCGGTACGTTGTTGAACGTGAATATTCCTAATGTGCCTTACGAGGCCCTAAAAGGTACACGTGTGACGCGTTTGGGTAAGCGTCATCCATCAGAACCCGTGATCAAAAGCGCCACACCTTATGGTGAGCCGGTGTACTGGATTGGGCCAGTAGGTAAAATCCGTGACTCTGCTAGCGATACGGATTTTGGTGCGGTAGCCGATCTGGCTGTGTCATTGACACCATTACGTTTCGATCTGACCAGTTATGACAGCATCGAAGCCATGAAACGTTGGGTGAGCGATGAGCAAGAATCCCAATAACAACCGATTTTCGTGGGCAGATGGCACTACCAATAGGTTTGGTCGTTCCAGACTAGGTAAGGGCTTAACTACCTCGAACAGTAATGCAAAGGTCATCCAGCCTGGCCAATTACGTGTGCCACTCAGCACACCTATAGAAACAGTGGCAAGGAATGTAAATCTGGGTTTGAACTCAGAGCGTTCGCGTGGCATGATGATCGAACGTTTGCGCAGACAGGGCATAAAAGACGAGCGCGTGCTGCAAGCCATGATGGCTGTACCACGACATTTATTCGTCGATGAAGGCTTGGCAAGCCGAGCCTATGAAGAAGATGCTCTACCTATAGGCTACGCGCAAACTATCTCGCAACCTTGGGTGGTGGCACGCATGATTGCCACCTTATGTGAGGTGCGCGTTCCTACCAAAGTTCTGGAAGTGGGTGCTGGTTGCGGCTATCAGACGGCTGTGCTCGCCCAATTGGCAAATGAAGTGTATGCCATAGAACGAATACAGGGACTATACGATCTCGCTCGTATTAAAATGCGTGATTTAGGCTTAACAAGCCGCGTAAGATTGAACTTTGCGGACGGTATGCTGGGTGTGCCCCATGCCGCGCCGTTTGATGGAATTATTGTGGCAGCAGCCGGACTGAAAATTCCTCAGGCTTTACTGGAACAGTTAGCCGTGGGAGGGCGTTTGATCGCCCCGGAAGGCTCTGCCTCACAACGATTGGTATTGATTGAGCGTACCAGCATGAAAACGTGGCAACGTAAGGAGTTAGAATCCGTACGTTTTGTGCCGTTACGTGCCGGTACTCAGCTTTAAAAAACTCAGGAGAGGGATATGCAGCATTCAGGCGGTAGGTTGATGGCCGTTGCTGAAAATGGCTTGAGCAAGTCGGCAAGCCGTAGTGTAGTAAGCGTTGTCTTGCTATCAGTAGTGTTAGCAGGTTGTGCTTCCAGAATGGATAAAGCACCCATAGTGGATGGTTCCGCTGGTGGTCCTACTGGTACCATGCAAACTGCACAAAATGCTGGTGGTACGTATCAAGTAAAAGCCGGCGATACGCTCTACAAAATTGCACAAGCTCATGGGATGAGCGTGTCTAATTTGAGCCGTATCAACAACATTACTGATCCTTCGCAATTGCGTGTGGGTCAAGTATTGCAATTGGGCGAGGGGGCTACACAAGTGGCCGTTACTACTCCAGTAACCCCACCGTCTACAAAAGCGCCTGCGCAACCAGCGCAAGTACCGCCAACTAGCGGTACCACGACTACACCAGCCGCCACGGGCACAGTACAGCGTGCTAGTGATGCTAACCTGGTTTCGTGGGCATGGCCTGCTAATGGTCCTGTGATTCAGTCCTTTACGACCGCAACTAAAGGTATAGACCTGTCCGGTGCTATCGGCGATCCTATTCGTGCCGCTGCAGATGGTAAAGTGATGTACGCCGGTAATGGTGTGCGTGGCTTGGGTAATCTGATCCTGTTAGGTCATAGCAATGGCTTCATTACTGCCTATGCACACAACGACAAGTTGTCCGTGAAAACTGGCGATGAAGTGAAAAAAGGCCAAACTATTGCATCGTTGGGTGAAAGCGATACAACCTCCCCACGCTTGCACTTCGAGATTCGCCGCAGGGGTACTCCAGTCAATCCACTGGCATATCTGCCCGCACGCTGATATGATTTTCAGCCGAATGGCATAACGTGAACGAATGCGTTGCTTGTTCATACAGGCAGCGCATTTTTAATTTAGACATCCTCATGACAACAGCATACGAGTTGGAAATAGAGTCTCTCGATATAGAGGGACGTGGTGTAGGCCACTACGATGGAAAAGTGGTATTTGTAGATGGTGTATTGCCAGGTGAACGCGCGTTAGTGGAAAACGTACGCAGCAAATCATCCTATGACAAAGCTCGCGTGGTGCAGCTGTTGACACAGTCCCCTCAACGACAAACGCCTGCCTGTCCTAGCTTTGGTGTGTGTGGCGGCTGTGCCATGCAACACCTAGAGCCATCGGCGCAGGTGGCGGTTAAACAGCGCGTGCTGGAAGATGCGCTGAACCATATTGGTGGTGTCAAAGCAGAAAGCTACTTGGCACCTATGCATGGCCCGTATTGGCAGTATCGCCATCGAGCCCGTTTATCCGTGCGCAATGTGATGAAAAAAGGCACAGCGTTAGTGGGTTTCCGCGAGAAAGGTAGCCACTACGTTGTAGATATGGCCGATTGCCATATTCTGCCTCCGCAGGTGTCGGCGTTGTTATTGCCGCTACGCGAACTGATTAGCGGCATGTCTATTCCCCACCGCATTCCACAAATCGAAGTGTCGGTAGGTGAAGATTGTTTGTCTTTGGCATTGCGTCATATTGAGCCGTTGCAAGACAGTGATATACAGAAATTACGAGAATTTGCTAAACGCTATAACGTGAGCTGGTGGCTGCAACCCAAAGGGCCAGAAACCATGCACCCATTAGAGCGCGAAGACGAAGATAGCTTGTATTACGATCTGCCGGATTACGATCTGCGCATGCCGTTTAAGCCTATTGATTTCACGCAGGTGAACCCTAGCATTAACCGTAGTTTGATCCGTTTGGCACTGAACCTGCTGCAGATTAAACAAGGCGAGCGTGTGGCAGACTTGTTCTGTGGTCTGGGTAACTTCAGTTTGCCATTGGCGCGTGTGGCATCTTCAGTGGTGGGTATTGAAGGTAGTTCTACCTTAACTAAGCGTGCGGGCGAAGCAGCGGCGTTACATGGCCTGCAAGATAAAGCCAGCTTTACGACCTTGAACTTGTTTGAGGTGGACGTATCGTGGTTGCGTCAGTTGGGCTATTTTGATCGCATCCTCATTGATCCACCACGTGATGGTGCACAAGCTGTAGCGCAAGCACTAAGCGAGTTAAGCGAGCACGAAAAGCCTAAGCGTATTGTGTACGTATCCTGTAACCCCGCAACCTTGGCACGTGATGCCGGTATCTTGTTGAAAGAGGGTGGTTACCGTTTGCTGAATGCAGGCGTGTTGAACATGTTCCCGCACACCGCACACGTAGAATCTATTGCTGTGTTTGAGCCGGTTTCAGCCGGCGCAGTACAAAGCACCGTAGAGGCGTAACAGCACGATCGTTGTGTTGGCGTGTGGGTGGAATGGCTACTGTTGAGTTTCTCACAGTAGCCATTGTTTTATGTGTTGCCGCGGCGTTTACAGCGCTAGTGTAGCGAGGCGGCCCGCCGTGTAGTTTAGTCGGCAGTAAGCCTAGCTATTTGCTAATAAGGTTGCACTCCACTGTGCTACAGCCGTCTTGCTGCTGTGCGCAGCACTCTGCCATCAAGAAGTTCACTAGCCCCATCATTTCGGTTAGGTTCGCTCTATAACGCTGGTAGCGTCCTTCTTGGGTAGCCGTAATTAGCCCGGCATGGGTGAGGGCTTTGAGGTGAAAGGACAAGTTGGTAGAGGGGATTTGCAAAGTACTAGCAATATCGCCTGCGACCAAACCATCTTCGCCAAACTTCACGAGTAGCTTAATTACATCTAACCTGACTTCTGAGGCTAGGGAATCGAACATTTGTACGGCTGTTTTGGTGTCCATAAATTGACTATTCAATTATAGTTGAACTATTGTAATGATATCGTTAATACGGAATCTGATCTACTCATGGATACTACCATCACCATCTATCACAACCCTAATTGTGGGACGTCACGCAACGTACTGGGGCTAATTCGCAATAGTGGGCAAGAGCCTCGTGTCATTGAGTATTTGGTGAATACGCCTAGCAAAGCAGAGTTGCAGGGGCTTATAGAAAAAATGGGCTGTAGTGTTCGTGACCTGTTGCGTACCAACACGGCGCCTTATGCAGACTTAGGGCTAGAACATGCGACGTTGAATGATGATCAGTTACTCAACGTGATGCTAGAGCATCCTATCTTGATCAATAGGCCGATCGTGGTCACGCCCTTAGGGGTTAAGTTGTGCCGACCCTCAGAAACAGTGCTGGATATCTTGCCTGATCCGCAGATTGGAGCGTTTAGTAAAGAAGATGGCGAAGTGGTGGTCAATGATGCGGGCCAACGTGTGAGTGCCGCAGTTTTGCCATCGCAAGTTATACCAGAACTGTTTGACGTACCCGATTTACAGCGTTTATTGCAGCCAACGCAACGAAAGACACACGCACCACGCTTTTTACTGCTTTATGGCTCATTGCGAGAGCGCTCATATAGCCGCTTCGTGATAGAAGAAAGCGCACGTTTGTTGCAGGCGTTTGGCGCTGAAGTACGTATTTTTAACCCCAAAGGCTTACCGCTGGTGGATGACAGTTCAGAGCAACACCCTAAAGTGCAAGAGCTACGATCCTTAGCGCAGTGGGCAGAGGGAATGATTTGGTGTTCCCCTGAACGACACGGGGCAATGACGGGGGTGATGAAAACACAAATAGATTGGATTCCGCTATCCGAAGGTGCGGTGCGACCTACACAAGGTAAAACATTGGCCGTGATGCAGGTTTCAGGAGGTTCGCAATCCTTTAATGCGGTGAATCAGATGCGGGTGTTAGGGCGTTGGATGCGCATGCTGACTATCCCAAATCAGTCTTCTGTGGCCAAAGCGTATTTGGAGTTTGACGAGGATGGTCGTATGAAGCCGTCGGCGTATTACGATCGCATTGTGGATGTCGTGGAAGAACTGGTGAAATTTACACTGCTTACACGCGATGTAGGGGCTTACTTGGTGGACCGTTATAGTGAGCGCAAAGAAAGTGCTGAAGCCCTGAGCGCTAGAGTCAACCAACGTTCTATTTAAGGGCGTAGATCATGTTTACTGCAGTAGGTATTTTTATCCTTACGTTAGTACTGGTGATCTGGCAGCCTAAGGGGTTGTCCATAGGGTGGAGTGCGAGCATTGGTGCTGTGTTGTCCTTGCTACTTGGTACCGTCAGTGTGGCTGATATTCCAGTGGTATGGAGCATAGTATGGAATGCAACCGCTACATTTATCGCCATTATTATTATCAGTTTGCTTTTAGATGAGGCGGGCTTCTTTAAATGGGCTGCCTTGCACGTGGCTCGTTGGGGGAGGGGCAACGGCTTAGCCTTGTTTGTGTTGATTATCTTGCTAGGGGCAGCGGTTGCGACGTTATTTGCCAATGATGGTGCTGCGTTGATTTTGACACCCATTGTGATGGCAATGCTCTTAGCCTTAGGTGTGAATGCAGGGGCAACATTAGCGTTTGTGATGGCCGCGGGGTTCATAGCAGATACCGCCAGTTTGCCTTTGGTCGTCTCCAACTTAGTCAACATTGTTTCGGCTGATTTTTTTGCTATAGGTTTCACCGATTATGCGGCGGTAATGGTGCCTGTAGCTATTGTTGCTGTAGTGGCATCTTTAGTGATGTTGGTGCTGTATTTTCGTCATGCCATTCCTAAACACTACGGCCAAGAGTCATTGCAACAACCCCACGAAGCTATCGTTGACCCCATTACCTTCCGCTTTGGTTGGCTAGTATTACTGTTATTGCTGGTGGGCTTTTTTGCATTAGAGCCTATGGGGGTACCCGTGAGCGCTGTGGCGGCAACGGGGGCGTTATTGCTCTATGCAGTGGCAACGCGTCAGCACATCATCAATACGCATAACGTTATTAAGGCTGCACCGTGGGCCATCGTTATATTTTCTTTGGGTATGTACTTGGTAGTCTATGGCTTGCGCAACCAGGGCTTAACAGGCTATTTGGTACGCCTACTGAATTACTTTGCTGAACAAGGGCTTTGGGTAGCGACATTGGGCACAGGGCTGCTGATAGCACTGTTGTCTTCAATCATGAATAACATGCCTACAGTCTTGGTGGGGGCACTGTCTATTGAGGCATCCAGCGCCACAGGCGTTGTGAAAGAGGCCATGATTTACGCCAACATCATAGGCAGTGATCTGGGCCCCAAAATCACACCCATAGGTTCACTTGCGACACTGCTGTGGCTGCACGTGTTGGCACGTAAAGGTATGGTGATTAGCTGGGGCTATTATTTCCGCGTAGGTATAGTGCTGACGCTTCCCGTATTGGTGCTGACGTTATTGGCGTTGGGGCTGCGGCTTAGTGTTGGGGGCTAGTGGTAACGGCTAGCAGCTCGGAGATTTCGGTAGCGGCTTGCGACATCATGGCTCGGTATGACAGCAGCTTGCGCAGGTCGGTTCTAGCCGTCACCGCGTGACAGGCTATGGCAGCAATAACTTGAGAACTGTCTGTAGCAGCAAATATGGGTACAGCAATAGCGATCATGCCTGTCACGAACTCTTCGTTGTCTACGCCAAATCCTTGCCTACGTGTGCTTTCTAGTTCTGTTTTTAGACGTTGCATGTCGGTGATAGAGTTCTCGCCATAGGTAGCGAAATTCAGCCTATTTAAGTATTTTTTCTGCTCTATATAGGGTAAATAGGCCAAAAATAACTTACCACTTGCGGTGCAGTGTAAGGGTACAGGGGCATTGGGCTGTACATGCAGGCGCAAGCTCCACGGCGCATTGCTGTCTTCCCGCACTAGATATTGCACAGAGTCCTCGGACAGCATCGTGAGGTTGCAGGCCTCACTGGTACTTTGCACCAGTCGTTTTAGGGTTTTACGTGCGGCATTCAGAAACCACGATGAGCGTAATGCATTGACGCTTAACCGCAAGCTACGTGCGCCTACGGTATATCCCAATTGCCCGGGTAAGCGGATCACGTAACCCGCTTGTACCAGCAGTGAGAGATTCCTCAATAAGCTGGTTTTGGGAATTTTTGAGTAGTGCATTAATTCCGTTAACGTCAGTGGCTCAGTAGAGTTGGTTAACGTTTCCAGTATGCATAATGCCCGCAATGCACTAGGTGTGCTGCCCATGTCTATGTCTCCGGTGGTAGGGGCTGATACCGCTACGATGTTTTTATGTGCTCTTGGCGTTATTTGGTGCTAAGTGGATCTTAAAATAGCATAAAAACAAAACCATTTTTGATACTGTAAGTTCCGAAAATGGTTTTTCAAGCGAAAACCCTATGCCGATTAGGTACACAACTCCCTACATTGTTTAGAACAAAAACAGCGAGGAGTTGAACGTGCAGGAAACTTATGACTACATCATTGTGGGTGCAGGGTCTGCGGGTTGTGTCTTGGCAAATAGACTCACGGAAAACGGTAAATACTCTGTATGTTTGATAGAGGCAGGTCCGGCCGATAAGAATATATGGATCCATATTCCTATTGGCTACGGCAAAACCATGTTCAACAAAAAATTGAACTGGGGCTTTGAAACGCAAGCCGATCCGCACATGAACCAGCGCCAGTTTTATTGGCCCAGAGGTAAAACACTAGGCGGAAGTAGTTCCATCAATGGACTGATCTACATCCGTGGTCAAAAAGAGGATTATGACCGTTGGGGTGCCTTAGGCAATGAAGGCTGGAGTTGGGAGGACTGCCTACCGTATTTTCGCAAACTGGAATCCAATGATTTACCAGAAGCCGATACACGCGGCAAACATGGGCCACTGAGTGCAACGTCTATTCCTGCCAAGCATGAGCTCGTTGATGCGTTTATCCATGCAGCGCAAAAAGAGCATATTCCCTACATCAAAGACTTCAATACGGGTAATCAGCATGGCGTGGGTTACTACCAGCTCACCACCAAAAATGGGTTGCGCCAATCTACAGCAGTCGCGTATTTGAATCCTGCTAGACAACGCATGAATCTCACAATCAAAACTGAGCATTTAGTGCATCGTGTGTTGTTCAAGAATAAAAAAGTGGTGGGTATAGAGCTGAGTAACAAAGGTGGAGAGCCGTTTGTTATTCGTGCTAATCACGAAGTGATTTTGAGTGCAGGGGCTATTCAAAGTCCCCAGGTCTTGATGCTTTCCGGTATAGGGCCTGCAGATCACCTGCAAGCAATGGGTATTCCTGTGCAGCAGCATGCACCGGGTGTGGGTCAGAATCTTCAAGATCACTTGCAGTTACGCCTGATCTATGAGGTCGCGAAGCCCATCACTAATAACGATCAACTGCGTACAGTCTGGAGCAAAAGCAAAATTGGGTTGCAGTGGTTATTTACGCGCTCAGGCCCGTTGGCTATAGGCATTAATCAAGGGGGCGCATTTGCCTACGCCTTGCCCAAAGAGGCTAAGACTCCCGATGTGCAATTTCACTTTGGAACGCTATCTGCCGACCAAGCGGGCGGACAAGTACATGAGTTTTCTGGCTGCACGATTTCCGTGTGTCAGCTAAGACCAGAGTCGCGGGGTTATATGCATCTGCAAAGCACAAATCCCGCTCAGCCTATGGCGATACAGCCCAATTATTTGAGTACCGATTTAGATCGGCGTACGGCGGTAGCATCGATTCGCTTAGCCCGACGTATCGCGAGCACGCAACCTTTAGCAGATTTGTTGGTGAAGGAGTATAGGCCGGGCTTGGATCAGCAAAGCGATGAGGAAATTTTAGAGTTTTGTCGCAATTACGGTGCCACGATTTTCCATCCGGCAGGCACAGCAAAGATGGGAGTGGAAAGCGACGAAATGGCAGTGGTGGATGAGCAATTACGCGTCTATGGCGTGGAGGGCCTACGGGTAGTCGATGCTTCCATAATGCCTACCTTGGTATCCGGAAATACCAATGTGCCAGTAGTCATGATTGCTGAAAAAGCGGCAGACATGATTCTTCAACATCAAAAAACACAATCAAAAAATGTAGCGCTCACCTAACTCAGAAATGAGGAGACAAGCAATGAGTACGACGCATAAACAAGAAGTGTCCAGAGTCATACGAGCCTCAGTCATAGGAGCCACCATAGAGTGGTATGACTTCTTTTTATACGGTGTGATTGCTGGACTGGTATTTAACAAACTGTATTTTCCCAGTGATGATGCCTTTATTGGCACCATGCTGGCGTACACCACTTTTGCTATAGGTTTTGTAGCACGGCCTTTAGGGGGCGTAATTTTCGGCCACATCGGCGATAGAGTAAGTCGCAAAGGTGCACTGATCGCTACGTTGGTCTTGATGGGGGCCTCCACCGTCGCCATAGGGTTGATTCCTTCCTATGACAGCATAGGCGTTTGGGCACCTATTCTTTTGCTGCTATGCCGTATTTTGCAAGGTATAGGCTTAGGTGGGGAGTGGGGGGGGGCTGTATTGATGGCCTATGAATACGCTCCAAAAGAGAAGCGCGGACTTTATGCTTCATGGCCACAAGTGGGCTTGGCCCTAGGCTTATGTTTGGCCTCGGGTGTGGTCGCCATACTCACGGCTGTACTCACACCAGAGGATTTCTATACATGGGGTTGGCGCGTGGCCTTTTTGTTATCGGCATTATTGGTCTTTCTTGGGCTGTATATACGGGTAGCCATTAAAGAAAGCCCTGAGTTTGAGAAGCTCAAAGCCAGTAACGCAGAAAATAAGCAGCCTTTTGTGAGCATGATTAAGCAGTACCCCGGCAATATTATTAGGGGGATGGGTGCGCGTTATATAGATGGTGTGCTGTTTAATATCTTTGGTGTGTTTAGTATTAGTTACCTAAGCAACGATCTGAACATGGACAGAACCACCGCTTTAACCGGGGTGTTGATCGCATCGTTCATTATGTGCTTTTCTATCCCTTTCTTTGGGGCGTTATCGGACAAAGTAGGGCGCACTAAAACCTATTTCTGGGGTTCAATCATCACTGGGTTCTCTGCTGTACCCGCCTTGTATTTTATGACGGCGCACTCAGACAATACCTTGGTGGTGTGGCTGTCTATCATCATTCCTTTCGGCATTCTGTACGCATCAGTTTATGGTCCCGAGGCCGCCTTGTTTTGCGAGTTATTTGATACGGATGTGCGTTATACCGGTATCTCGTTTGTGTACCAATTCTCGGGTATTTTTGCCTCGGGCATTACACCTATGATTGCTACTGCGCTGTTGCATGCCAACGATGGACAGCCTTGGTACGTGGCAGGCTATGTGGTGTTTGCTGGGCTGGTATCGGCGTACAGTGCGTGGTCTATTAAGAAGTCTAAGCAGCAAAAAGAAAGCGTGCCAACTCCGGTTTTGCGCAGTCGGTATTCGTAAGATAACAGAGTCATCGTAGCGATTTGGCCATGCGTGGATGCATGGCCTTTTTTGCATAATCCTCTAGCAGTAACTGTGGCCACCGTACCTTTAGGATATCTATCACCTGCCGCCTATCTAGGATTGGTAGTATGAGGGTGAGCCATACAAAAAGGGGTAGAACACACTGTTCTACCCCTTTATCAACGCTGTCTATGCTACTTATTCAGCCAGAATGCGCTCTGCTTCAAAGCGTACACGTTCGGGGGCTGTGCCACCGATGTGGTTACGCGAAGCCACAGAACCTTCCAGAGTCAGTACACCATAGATGTCTTCTTCAATGCTGGCGTGGAAGGCTTTAAGTTCGTCCAAGCTCAGGTCAGCTAAGTCGCAGCCTTTTTCTTCGCATTTACGTACAGCCAATGCCACGGTTTCGTGTGCGTCACGGAAAGGCAGGCCTTTCTTCACCAAGTAGTCAGCCAAGTCAGTGGCTGTGGCAAAGCCTTGCAGTGCAGCAGCACGCATGGCTTCTGGGTGAACGCGAATGCCATCAACCATGTCTACAAAAATAGTCAGTGTGTCGCGAATGGTATCAGCGGAGTCAAACAGACCTTCTTTGTCTTCTTGGTTGTCTTTGTTGTAAGCCAAAGGCTGGCCTTTCATCAAGGTCAACAAAGCCATCAGGTGACCGTTTACGCGGCCTGTTTTACCACGAGCTAACTCAGGCACGTCTGGGTTTTTCTTCTGAGGCATGATGGAGCTACCTGTGCAGAAGCGGTCAGCGATGTCGATGAAGCCTACGCGTGGGCTAACCCATAGCACTAACTCTTCGGAGAAGCGCGAGATGTGAGTCATGACCAGTGCAGCGGCAGCGCAGAATTCGATGGCGAAATCGCGGTCAGAGACTGCATCCAGAGAGTTGCGGCACACGCCATCAAAGGCCAACAGGCTGGCAACTTGCTCGCGGTCTATAGGGTAGCTGGTACCAGCCAAGGCTGCAGCACCCAAAGGTAGGCGGTTTACACGCTTGCGGCAGTCAGCCAAGCGCTCGGCATCACGACCAAACATTTCAGCGTAAGCCAACAAGTGGTGACCGAAGGTCACAGGCTGAGCCACTTGCAGGTGGGTGAAGCCGGGTAGAATAGTGTCTGCATGTTTGAGCGCCAAGGTAGCTAAACCTTTACGCAACTGTTGCAGCAGTGTAATTGCAGTGTCGATTTCTGCGCGCAGCCATAGGCGAATATCGGTGGCAACTTGGTCGTTACGTGAACGGCCTGTGTGCAGGCGTTTACCGGCATCACCGATGATTTCTACCAAGCGCTTTTCGATGTTCAGGTGCACGTCTTCTAGGTCGATAGACCATTCAAACTGCTGTTGTTCGATTTCGCCCAGAATTTGTGCCATGCCGCGCTCAATCGCTTGCAGGTCGTCTTTGCTGATAACACCAACCGTGGCCAGCATAGTGGCGTGAGCCAAGGAGCCTTGAATATCAAAGGCAGCCAAACGTTTGTCGAAATTGACGGAAGCCGTGTAGCGCTTGACGAGATCAGACACTGGTTCTGTAAAGCGCGCCGACCAGGCTTGGGCTTTGTTCGCGAATTGGTTTTGCATGGAAGATGAAGAGTTATCAGACATAATTGATTGCTTTTGTAGGTCAGCCAGGCTTACGTGTAGCCAGGTCAATAGGCTATATTAAACGGTTATTTAGGACGTAATGGCAAGTTTGACGATCAACGCGCTCTGGCGTCCGACAAGATTATAGAAATAAGGTATACATGATTATGTTAGACGAATGGGTAGATCAAAGTTTATTAACGCAGTATTTGCCAGAAGTTTGGATGCGAGTTCTGGCAGGGCTGCTACTGTTGATCGTGCTCTACAGTATTATAAGCTGGGGTGTGCGTGCAGGGATGGCTGTTATTGTTGGCAGAGCCTTGCAAGCAATACGTAAAGGGTCGTGGCAGGAGCCATTGCGCAAACGTCGTGTGGCGGCCTATCTCAGCCACATGGTGGCACTGTTGTTCTTGGCCCTAAATCTGCAGTTAATGCCCATGAGCGAGACCGTCACCGAGGTCTTGCAACGTATTGTGCTGACGCTGTCATGTTTTTATGCCTTGCGCTGTTTGAGTGCTGCGTTGTCAGCGACTCAAGATATCTACGAAGAAAGCACTCGTTCTGGCCGCGCTTCGATTAAGGGCTACATAGAAGTCGCACGCAGCATTATGTGGGCGCTAGGTACGGTGGTAGGGGTTTCCATTCTGCTGGATAAATCACCTATCCTGATGCTGTCTGGTCTGGGGGCGATCTCAGCCGTATTGCTGTTGGTGTTTAAGGATACGTTGCTGTCCATGGTGGCCAGTGCGCAAATTAGTAGCAACGACCTGTTGCGTATCGGCGACTGGATCAGCATGCCGCAGGCCAATGCAGACGGTACGGTGATTGATATTTCTTTGCACACGGTAAAAGTAGAGAACTTCGATAAAACCGTTACCAGCGTACCGACATACAAGCTGTTTTCTGAAAGCTACAAAAACTGGCGTCATATGTTTGAGTCGGGTGGCCGCCGTATCAAACGTACGTTAAGCATTGATGCTTCTACCATCCGTTTCCTGAATGATGAAGAAGTAGAAGGATTGCGTAGGTTTTCGCTGCTGGACGAGTATTTGGTGGAAAAGCAGTTAGAGCTAGAAGAAAGCAATAGACAATTAAAAGCAGAAGGGCGTGATGTGATTAATCGCCGTCGCTTGACCAACATTGGTACTTTCAGGGCGTATGCCATGCAGTACTTGAAGCACAAGAAAGGTATTCATCATCAGATGTTAATGATGGTGCGCATGATGGAACCCAGCAGCGAAGGTGTGCCCGTCGAAATCTACTGTTTTACTGATGACACAGCGTGGGTAAATTACGAGCGTATTCAGGGAGATGTGTTTGACCACTTCTTGTCTATCTTGCCTGAAATGGGTCTGCGCTTGTACCAGTCGCCGTCTGGTGTAGACATGCGTGAAGCTTTTGCGCAGGGTGCAAACCTGAAAGAGGTGTTGCAGGCAGAGCGTTCAGACACCGAAAAACGTGCAGGTAGTGCGTTGGACAGTTAAGATGTAGCGGGTGGCAATTTTCAGAGTTATCGCTTTGGTTATATAGATGAAACAAATTACCGCAATTATTAAGCCTTTCAAATTGGATGAAGTGCGTGAGGCCCTAGGCGAACTGGATGTAAACGGGCTGACGGTTACCGAGGTGAAAGGCTTTGGCAGACAAAAAGGGCATACCGAGCTGTACCGTGGCTCCGAGTATGTAGTGGATTTTTTACCTAAAATCCGTATTGATATTGTGGTGCCAGCAGACCGCTGTGATGCTGTGATCGAAGCCATTATCAAAGCCGCTCGTACCGGAAAAATTGGTGACGGCAAAATCTTCGTTACCAACGTAGAGCAAGTCGTGCGTATACGTACTGGCGAAGCCGGAGCAGCCGCGATCTAAGGAGTACAGGGTGCAGTCGTATTTTTCACTGGATAATTCTACGTTCTCTAGAATTGGGCAGGGTTCTTGGTATTTAGATAATGCAGCCGATAGAGCGCAAGCCATTCGTGCCGTACAAACAGGTCTAGATGCCGGGTTGACCCACATAGATACCGCAGAAATGTACGGTGAGGGCGATGCTGAAACCCTGTTGGGCGAGGCGCTACGTGATCGTAGAGACGAAGCATTTCTAGTGTCTAAGGTGCTGCCGTTTAATGCCGGGTACGACGACACTATTGCTGCCTGTGAACGCAGTTTGCGGCGTTTGCAAACCGACTACTTGGATAGCTACTTGTTGCATTGGCGTGGGCAAGTCCCGCTGGAAGAAACCGTTGCAGCGATGGAGCAACTACAGCAGTCCGGTAAAATCCGTAGCTGGGGCGTTAGTAACTTCGATGTGAATGACCTGGTAGAGCTGTATGCCATCACTGGCGCAGGCAAAATCGCCTGTAATCAAGTGCTCTACCATTTAGAAGAGCGCACCATTGAGCACGAGCTTATAGGTTGGTGCGCTGCTCACAGTATCAACGTTGTAGCCTATAGCCCGTTTGGGCATGACCAGTTTCCATTAGAAAACAGTGCAGAAGGCCAGTTGTTAGTGCAGATAGGCCAGCAGTACGATGCCAGTGCGCGTCAGGTGGCATTAGCGTTTTTATGCCGTAGGCTAGACGTATTTGCGATTCCTAAGGCATCTACGATGCGGCATGTGTTGGATAATGCTGGCGCGCTGGATTTAACCCTTAGCCAAGACGATATCGCCAATATTGATGCAGCGTTTCCGCTGCAACCTCATCCGGGTTATTTACCCATGATCTAAAGGCCGCAGCGGTAGGCGCTTAGTCTGCCGCTACGCCAGCTTGGCTGCGCTCATGAAACCACAGCCACATCAATGCAATCACTACCACCCCTACGATAGGGAAGGTCCAGGTGTTGATGCCATCCCAGCCATGCGTGACCAGTAATTGGCCCGAAGAAAATGATGAAATCGCGACCGAGCCAAACACTAAGAAGTCGTTAAAGGCTTGTACGCGGTTACGTTCTTCGTTGCGGTAGCAGTCGGTGACCATAGCGGTGGCACCAATAAAGCCAAAATTCCAACCCAAGCCCAGTAGAATTAGGCTGATCCAGAAGTGCTCTACTGATAAGCCGCCTAGGGCGACTACGCTAGCCAAAGCAATCAAGAGCAGGCCGCTGAGCGTGACGGCAATTTTGCCGAAACGACGAATGAGCGTACCCGTGAAGAAGCTAGGGCCAAACATGGCCAGAATATGCCACTGAATACCTAGAGTAGAGTCGCGCATGCTATGGCCGCAGCCCACCATCGCCAAAGGGGAGGCGGTCATCATGAAGCTCATCAAGCTGTATGAACTGGTACCAGCAATTACTGCCACGATGAATTTGGGTTGTTTGATGATCTCTAACAGAGGGCGCCCGTGAGAAGCATTGGCCTGTGCCGCTGGTGTGCTGTGCGTGACAGCAGGGTCATTGCGCAAAAATGCAATTAACGGAAGAGCGCACAGGGCCAGTATAGCCTGAGCGATGAATGTGCCCCCAAAGGGGAGGCTAGGGATAATTTCGCTGGTATGAAGGATGACTTGGGTCGCCAGTACGGCAGCTACCAACCCCCCAATCATGACCCAAGAGATGGCTTTAGGCTTGAGAGGGCCTTCTACAGAGTCAGCCGCTGCAAAGCGGTAGCTCTGCACATAGGAGGCGTACAACCCAGCCAGAATAGTACCCAGACAAAATAGCAGGAACGAGCCGATGGCGATGCCGTAGAAGGCAATCATGCCGCCAGAAGCACCTAACAAACTGCCTAATACATACCCGAATCGGCGGCCTTTTTGACGCATGACAAAAGCAGCGGGTAGCACACCTAACGCCAGCCCAATGTTAAACAAGCTGACAGGCAGTGTTGCCATCTCAGTAGAAGGTGCCAGCTGCGAGCCTACCAACCCCCCCAGAGCCACAACAACGGCAGGGTTGGCACCTCCAAGAGCTTGCAGTCCGGACAGCACTAGGGCGTTACGACGCCCGTTGCCTGTAAGTGAGGAGTTCATGCGTTAAGTACTTTGTTAGTAAAATTAATTGTTACGAGGAATATACAAAGAACTTAACGTAATTTATCTTTTTAAGCTAGAAGCTGGCTGTTGGGGTAACGCGTCCAAAACTCGGGATGAAAGCACTCAATCACAATCAAAGCCTGATTTTGTCTCATAAAACGTGAGCATCGTGCATACAGCGGTTGCAGGGCTTGAGTGTGAAAGGTGTGTTGCGCTAAAGGTGCAAGTGCACTATCTGTTTCGGTATTTAAGCGATAGCAGAAGTTAGAGCGGCTAACTTCTGGATCGTTGTATAGAATATCGGCCAGTGGTTTAGTACCTAGATTCTTAATGCTGCCCCACTGGTCGTCAGAGGCTGCTACAGTACAGAAGCTGCGCGCGCAGACCATGGGCTGTTCATCCAAACTCATGACAATTTCTCTCACCCACGCTTGTGGTTGATCCAACATCCAGCTTTCCTCTTCATGCAGCGTAGTAGCACGTTCGGCTTGCACGGCCAGCGTGAGCTGACCTAGGTTACGCAGCGACGCTGTCAAAGCGCCGGGCTTATCTAGCCAGAAGGCAGGCAAGGGAGCCAAGTCGGAGGGCAATTGGGATGTCCAGGAGTTCTCAGCGGGCGGACAGAATTTCATAGGGAATTACGCAAACAACGCTTAAAATAGCAAAACTATGGAACAGATCAGAATTTCAAAACTCATGGCAGAGCGCGGCCTTTGTTCGCGCCGGGAAGCCGATGCTTTTATAGAGCGTGGCTGGGTAAAGGTTAACGGCCGCGTTGCGGTATTGGGACAAAAAGCATCACCAAACGACAAAATTGTACTGGATAAAACCGCTCAACAACGTCAAACAGAGCGTGTGACCATTATTTTGCATAAACCGGTAGGTATTGTGTCCGGTCAGGCAGAAAAAGGGTATAGGAACGCGGTGTCGTTGATTCAGGCTAGTACACAGTACAAGCCAGGTGTCTCAGGGCAAGGCAAATTTAGCCCTGCGCACTTGCGTGGTTTGGCACCGGCAGGTCGTTTAGATATTGATTCGCAAGGCTTGTTGGTACTGACTCAAGATGGTCGTATCGCTAGACAGTTAATTGGCGAAGACTCACCTATAGACAAAGAATATCTAGTACGTGTGAGTGGTAAGCTTGACGACCGTAATTTGGCTATGTTGCGTCACGGCTTAAGCTTGGATGGCAAGCCCTTGCTGCCTGCAGAAGTGCGCTGGCAAAACGACGATCAGCTGCATTTTGTGCTGCGTGAGGGTAAAAAACGTCAGATTCGCCGTATGTGTGAGATGGTGGGGCTGAAAGTTGTAGGCCTGAAGCGTGTACGTATGGGACGCGTTGTACTGGGTGATTTGCCTCCAGGCAAATGGCGCTACCTGCGTCCAGGTGAGAAGTTCTATTAATCTGAATTCTTGCCAGCACAGAGATGTGTATACGCTGCCGAGTTGTATTGCATGGGGTGTTGTTACACCCCATTTTTTGTATTAGGCCTGATGTCTAGCGCAGATAGGGTTCAAAGCCATGTTGGCTGCAGAGCATCAATGATGCCCTGCATGAACTGGTAAAACGTTATTCGTATTCGTTTTGTGTAGTGCGACGCACAGGTTTAGCGGCTTGGTGGCGGAAAGTAAACGAGGCATCTTTATCTTGTGCCAAGGTTTTAGCCAACCATTTCATGGTGGATGGTAGCTCTTTAGTCAGCACCCAAGGTGGGTTGATCACAAACATACCACTGCCATGTAAACCAAAGCCGTCCTTTTGTGGCGCTTTCACGGTTAGTGATGCGTGTAGCCATTCCACTTTCAGCTGTTCTAAGCGACGTTGCAGACTGCGCACTTCTTCACGCTGAACAATGGGATACCAAATGACAATGCAGCATTGCGCAAAGCGTTTCAGTATTTCCGTGAGGCTATCAAAGACCTTTTTGTAATCGGTTTTTGCCTCATACGATGGGTCGATAATCACAATGCCGCGACGTGTATGAGGTGGCATCAAGCGCAACACTTCTTTAAAACCATCTTCAGCATGTACGTGCACGCGACGTTTTGCTGGTGTGCGTATTAATTGAAGGTTGTGTTGCAGCAAAGGGTATTCGTTAGGGTGTAGCTCAAAACCGTGAAAGCTGTCTTGCTTACGAAGTTTGCTAACGGCTAGCCATGGTGAACCAGGATAGTAGCGGGCTAAACCATCAGGGTTTAACTCGGCAATCGCATCCAAATAGCCTTCCACCATCTCAGGCACGTTTTCGGCCTCAATAACTCTATCCAAACCATCTACACACTCACCGCTTTGCTGTGACCATTCATGCTCCAGATCGTAAAGTCCGGCGCCGGCGTGTGTATCGATAACGGTAAAGCCGGTTTCCTTTTGCAGGTAATAGTCCAGAATGCGTGTGTAAATCACATGCTTCAGTACATCTGCGTGATTGGCGGCGTGAAAAGCGTGTCTATAGCTGAACAAAGTACTATCCGATGGAAGTAAGCGGTTAATCGATGAAATAGAAGGTGAGGGTAGCATTTAACGCTTCAGAAAGCTAAGTGCTTGTGTCAGAAGAGTTTTATACCGCATTTCTAGGTAATAAGGCGTAGACCAATCTATGATTTTAAAGGTTTATGCAGGCTAGAGGCGATTCAGCAATGAAAGCAGACCAAAAGTTCAGTAGAATAGGGGATTATTTTATTCTCTGGCCAGCAGTCCGGTCTTTGGTTTTGATCATAGATTAGGCCGTTGTGCTGTTCTAAACACGCAAGAATAGGTGTTTAATGTTCAATTTTTTCCGAACGCATCAACGTTTGATGCAGGTGGTTTTGCTGATCCTGGTTCTGCCTTCTTTTGTGCTGATCGGGGTGAGTGGTTACAGCAGCTATACCTCTAATGACACCGAATTGGTGAAAATTGGGGATACAGCGCTTACTGTTGAAGAGTTTGATCAAGCTCGTCGTGTACAGCTACAAAACATGCAGCAAGAGCAAGGCAGTGCCTTTGACTTAGCTGCGGTGGACTCACCTGAAGCGCGTCGCAAGTTGTTAGACGCTATGGTGAACCGTAATGTCTTGGTAGAAATCGCCACCAAAGAAGGATTGAGTGTATCGGATGGTGTTCTGCGCCAAGCTATTGCTGCTATTCCTGACTTCCAAGTAAATGGTGTGTTCTCGCCTGAGCGCTACAACACATTGTTAAGCACATCTGGCATTTCCCTGCGTGCGTTTGAGCAGTCTCAGCGTGCCGATCTGACTTTGGGCCGCGTATTGGGTCCTGTCGCTCAAACAGCTGAGCTGCCTGCATCTGTTGCAAACCTGGTAGATAAAGCCCTGACTACAACTCGCAAAGTTGAGCTGCTGAATTTCGAAGTCGCTGACTATGTGAAGCCAGAGTCTATTACTGATGAAGAAGTACAAGCATGGTACGAGAAAAACCAAGATGCATTGCGTTTGCCTCAGTATGTAGATGTGTCGTACTTGGTTCTGGATGAAGAAGCAGCACGCAAAAGCGTACCAGCGCCTTCTGCTGAAGATGTGCAGAACTATTACGACCAGAACAAATCTCGTTTTGGCCGTGCAGAGCGTATCAACCTGAGCCATATCTTGATTGCCGTGAAATCGGATGCCTCAGAAGAAGAGCGCAATGCTGCACGTGAGCGTGCTGAGAAAATCGCTGCAGAAGCTAAACAAGACGGAGCAGACTTTGCTGCTTTGGCACAGCAGAACTCCGACGATAAAGGTACAGCGCGTAACGGCGGTAACTTAAGCTGGATTAGCCGTGGTGCATTGCCAGAGATGGAAACCGCAATTTTTGCTTTGCGTACTGGTGATGTATCGCCAGCCGTACAAAGTGTAGACGGTTACCACATCTTTAAAGCTAATGCCTACGAAGAAGAGGCGGTGCAGCCTTTAGAAGAACTGGCAACGCAGCTTGATCAGGAAATCCGCCAGCAACTGGCAGCACAACGATTTGCTGATATGGCAACACAGCTGACAAGCTTGGTGTATGAAAGTCCAGAGTCCTTGCAAGCCACTGCAGATGCGTTGGGTCTGACTATTCGTCAGGCTAAGGGTGTATCTCGCGAAGGTTTGTTGGATGCCGTCATTATTGGCGAAGGTTCCGCTCAGAACTCGGCGGATGCTGAGTTGTTGAATGATCCTCGCGTGCGTCGTGCTTTGTTTAGCCCGCAATCGTTGTCACAGCGCCAAAACGCTGGTGTGATTGAAGTAGCTGCTGACAATATCGTGGCAGTTCGTGCTGAAGAAATTCACGAGTCTTCTGTGCCAGCATTGGCTCAGGTGAAAGATGCCATCGTTGAACGTTTGGCTGTAGAGAAAGCTCGTCAGCAAGTGAAAGACGCTGGCGAAAAAGCATTGGCTAGCCTGAAAGTAGGCCAAGAAGTGGCTGATGCTACATTCGGTTGGGAGCGCTCCATTAACCGCCTGAATAACGCTGGTTTGCCTGAAGTGGTTGTGAACGCAGCGATGTCTGCCGATATCACGACACTGCCTGGCTACGCTGGCGTCAATACAGATACCGGTTACAGTGTGATCAAAGTAACAGGTGAAAGCGTTGCTGATCTGGACCCAGCGCTGAAAGACTTCATGCAGCAGCAAATGCGTGCATTGCTAGCTAATGCTGAAGAGCAAGCTGCAATGACGGCTCTACGCACTGAGTTGAAAGTGGCGGAACAGCCTGCAGTGCAAGAGGCTTTGCAAAGCAGTGACGAAGAAGAGCAGTAATTTTCATCTATGATGTAAATAGCCCCATCTGAGCAGTTAGGTGGGGCTTTTTAATATGTGACGCAATGATAAAAAAATACGTAAAACTGATGATGGTGGGCTGCGCATTCTGGGCTGGTGCAGCGATGGCGCAAGAGACAGGCTATATACAGCGACAGTTGCATAATGCTGTACCAGGTGGGGTGGCAGTATTGGCGCTGGGTAATCAGGAGGCAGCGCCTAAGGCTAGTTATGAAGGCAAACCTGTATTGGTGGTTCGTGATAGTAACGAGCAATGGATTGCAATCGTGGGGTTGGATCTTAAAACCTCACAAGGCCCGCATGAGGTGGTAACGGATCAGGGGCAAAGCTTGGGTTTCAACGTGGGTCATAAGCAGTACCGCGAACAGCATATTAAGCTGAAAAATAATTCGCATGTGAACCCTAGCGTCGAGCAGTTAGCTCGTTACGAGCGTGAATATAACGAACAGATAGATGCGTATCAGCAGTTTAATGATCGTTACCCTAGTAACGTGATTTTCGACTTACCAGTACAAGGGCGGTTCAGCAGTCCTTTTGGTTTACGTAGATTCTTTAATGGCGAAGAGCGCAACCCACACTCTGGTTTGGATATCGCTGCAGCCAGTGGCACGCTAGTGCGTGCACCTGCTAATGGCAAAGTGATACTAGTGGGTGATTACTTTTTTAATGGCAGGACGGTGTTCCTAGACCATGGACAAGGTTTGATTACCATGTACTGCCACCTGTCCGAAATTATGGTGCAACCTGGTGATGAAGTCGCTCGTGGTTCGTCTTTTGCCAAGGTAGGGGCGACTGGCCGTGCTACTGGCCCGCACTTGCATTGGAACGTTAGTTTAAATAATGCGCGCGTAGATCCTCAGATCTTTATTGCCAAGCCATGAGTAAAGCGTTATGTAGAGGTTTGAAAGATAGCCTATCCATAGCGGTTGGCTATGTGCCTGTTGCGATCTCGTTTGGTTTGGCGGCTGTGGCTGCAGATGTACCAGCATGGGCCGCCATCATGTTTTCGGTACTGGTTTATGCCGGAGCTAGCCAATTCGTACTGGTAAGTTTAATTTCGCAGCAAGCGTGGTTTCTTACCGTGGTGGCAGTGGTATGGCTGATGAACTTACGGCACTTATTTTATGGGCCTGCGCTATTGAATGCCGCCCAGCCTTGTCAGCCTAAACGTCCTACGCTGTTGTGGGGAGCAGGCCTAACGGATGAGGTATTTGCTACAGCAGTGGGGCGGTTGGCTAAACAGCCAGATAGCGATAAAGAAGATTGGTATTTAGGTTTACAGTTGGGAGCCTACTTGTCATGGGTGGGCGGTACAGCCATTGGTGCATTGTTTGGTGCAGATTGGCTAGGACGTTGGGAAGTGTTGGATAAAAGTTTGGGTTTTGTTTTGCCGGCTTTGTTCTTTACGTTGCTGCTAGAAATTGCCGATGCAGTACCTCGCCCGGTGTTGTGGGCGGCCGCGCTTGGGGCCGGGCTAAGTTTACTTGTGGTGCCTGTGTATATGGCCATCATTGTAGGTATGTTCACCGGATGTGTGGCCGTCTTGGTTGGAGCTAAACATGAGCACAACTGATTTTATTCTTGTGGCAGTGTTGGGTGGCTTGGGTACGCTATTAATACGTTACGTGCCACTACGGTTGCATGGTCAGAGGCGTTCAGGACAAGGGCGTAGGGTATTGCATCAAATGCTTGCAGCAATAGGTCCTGCGGCGATTGTGTCGCTATTAACAGTATCGCTCATTGCTGAAGTAGCCCCCGACGCACCTATACGTAGCTTGCTGCCGGGCTTGTGCGGATTGCTGGGGGTATGGTTAGGCCGAAAACTGTTTAGGAACAGCATTGCCGCCGGTACCATCATGGGTGTGCTAGCGTATGCTGCTTGTACTGCGGTAGTAGGGTAGAAATGAAAACCGCCTTGTAGAATACAAGGCGGTGATGAATGCAATTACGAGTTTGCGCCTTTCACGCGTACGATTTTCTGTACTTGCGGAATCTGGCGTATAGCGCGAATCACTCTGGCTAAGTGAGTACGGCTATCTACCTGTACGGTAAGGTGTAGCAGGTTTGTGGCTGCACCTTCGTCAGGCATGGTTAGGTGCAGAATGTTAGAGTCTGCATCGTTAATGGTGGCGGCTAGTCGGCCCAATACGCCACGCTCATTCAGTACAGTAACGTCTAACTTGGTGTTCAAGTGGCGTGCTGTATTGGTATCCCATACCACTGGAATCCAGCGCTCAGGCTCTTTTATTTGCTGACGTTGTGCAACCTGACATTCCGCCATGTGTACGACTAGGCCGTGACCCATACGAATACCGCCAATAATGGCATCGCCAGGAAGCGGGCCGCAACATGGAGCCAGCTGTACTGCTTGACCTTCGTTGCCATGAATCACAATGGGTGCAGCGCCACTAGAGGTGTAGTCATCCACTTGCGCGGCAGTCGTGGCCAGAATCGCATGTTCAGGCGCAAATCGGCGAGCCACTACGGCTGCCAAACGTTTACCTAAGCCAATATCTGCCAAAATTTCTTCACGCGAAGCTGCGCCAGAGCTCTTGGCCAGTTTTTCCCATTCAGGGTGATCGTCGTCAGGGTAAGGAATGTGAATGCTTTCAAACGCTTGTTTCAGCAGACGCTTGCCGAAGGCAACAGACTCTTCGTATTTTACGGTGCGCAAGTAATGGCGAATCTCAGAACGGGCGCGACCGGTGCGTACGTAGTTTAGCCATTGGATGCTAGGTCTAGCGGCAGGTGAGGTGACAATCTCAACCGAGTCACCACTCTTCATCTCGGTGCGTAGCGCAACAAACTCGCCGTTGATTTTGGCGGCCACAGCTTGGTTACCGATGTCGGTATGGATGCTGTATGCAAAATCAATAGGTGTAGCACCACGTGGCAACGAGATAATTTTGCCGCGAGGGGTATATACATAGACCGCGTCGGGGAACAGATCCACCTTAACGTGATCCAGAAACTCACTGGAATCTCCAGTTTGGCTTTGAATGTCTAACAAAGACTGCAACCAGTGGTGGGTGCGTTTTTGTAGATCGTTCAGTGTGACGTTTTCGTCTTTATACAACCAGTGCGAAGCCACGCCTTCTTCCGCTACGTGATCCATTTCATGGGTGCGGAACTGGAACTCTATAGGGGTTCCATAAGGGCCAATCAAGGTGGTGTGCAGAGATTGGTAGCCATTGATCTTAGGAATGGCAATATAGTCTTTGAACTTACCAGGAATAGGGCGGTACAACTGGTGAAGGGTGCCAAGTGCTAAATAACACTCAGGCAAGGTGTTCACAACTATACGAAAACCGTAAATATCCAGCACATCAGAAAAGGACTTTTTCTGTTCCTGCATCTTACAGAAAATGCTGTACAGCGATTTTTCGCGGCCACTTACCTCGGCTTCTATGCCGGCAGCAGGTAAGGCAACCGTGACGGCCTCTGTGATTTTGCTTAGCACCTCTCGTCTGTTGCCACGAGCAGCCAACAAAGCCTTATGGAGCACTTGGTAGCGGTTTGGGTGTATAGCTTTAAAGCAGCGGTCTTGCAGCTCGCGAAACAAGGCATTTAGCCCCAAGCGATGAGCAATGGGAGCATAAATCTCTAAGGTTTCTTGAGCAACACGGCGACGTTTTTCTGGGCTAACAGCATCCAGTGTGCGCATGTTGTGCAGACGGTCGGCCAGTTTGATCAGGATGACCCGAACATCTTTGGACATAGCCAAAAGCATTTTTCTGAAGCTTTCGGCTTGTTGCTGGCTTTTGGTCTGGAATTGCAAACGCTCTAGCTTGGAAACCCCATCCACGATTTCAGCAACGTCAGTGCCGAATTTTTCCGCTAATTCTTGCTTAGTGACATCTTGGTCTTCAATGACGTCATGCAGCAAAGCAGCCATTAGTGAATCGGCATCTAGCTTCCAGCCAGCGCAAATTTCAGTAACTGCTATAGGGTGAGTGATGTAGGGTTCGCCGCTAGTGCGAAATTGCCCCAAGTGAGCGTTGTCAGCCAGTTTATAGGCTTCACGTACACGTTCTACGTCCTTGGGGTCAAGGTAGGTGCTGATGATCTTGTTCAGCGGAGCGAGTGAAGCGATGGGAGCTTTAGCAGGTTTTAGCGTAGGAACCGTAACTACATCTTTATTCCTGCGCCCAAGACGGGAGCCTTTTTTAAGCACGGCCAACAGGCCGGATGAAGCGCCACGTAAACCTGTAAATGCCATAAAACTTCCTCGCTAGATCATTGCTTATCAGGTGGGTACTTTACGCAACATTTCTACGCCAGTTGTACCGGCAGCAACTTCACGCAGCGCAGTAACGGTAGGCTTGTTACGGCTGTCTACGCGAGCTTCGTGGCCTTGGGCCAGTTCACGTGCGCGGTAAGCAGCAGCCAGAGTCAGGTTAAAACGATTGGGGATTTTATCCAGACAATCTTCAACAGTAATACGTGCCATAAATAGAACCTGTATGACTAAAATTTAGGAATTGAATTCAGTGCGAATGCCCAGTTGGCTAAACAACTCGGCGTGCCTATGCGCTTGTTTTGGCAAGCTTAAGCGGCTGGCTTTTACTACAGCGGCAAGCTCTGCAAGTGCAAAGTTAAATTCTTGATTAATAATAACATATTGAAACTCGGAAATATGCGACATTTCGCTGCCAGCAGCTAGCAGGCGGCGAGCAATTACCTGAGCGGAGTCTTGGCCACGCTGGTTTAGACGACTTTCCAAAGCTTCAATAGAAGGGGGAAGGATAAAGATGCCAATGGCTTCAGGGAAGAAGCGACGCACTTGACGTGCCCCTTGCCAATCAATTTCCAACAACACATCGCGACCTGCCTCTAGGGCTTCGTGAATGGGTTGTACTGGTGTGCCATAAAAATTGCCATGCACTTCAGCCCATTCCAGCAACTGATCGTCTGCGCGCAATGTCTGGAAATCCTCAACAGACACAAATCGGTAGTGCTCACCATCTTGCTCACCCGGGCGCGGAGCGCGCGTAGTGCAAGAGATGGAAAGTTGGATATCGGGTTCTTGTGTCAGCAAAGCGTTGATCAGGCTGGATTTGCCTGCACCGCTAGGCGCGGCGACAATGAAAATATTGCCGGGATGTTGTGTGCTCATGATGATCTAATAGCTAATCAGCGGGTTGAAAGCATAACAAAAAAGCGCTGTAACGAGGCAAAATATTGCAGGCTACTTAGGCCAGTTTGTCGAAATCCAGCTCCACAATCACGGGAGTGTGGTCAGAAGGCTGCTCATTGCCGCGCGGTTGTCTATCTATAGTGCAAGCAACGGTAGCAGGCTTTAAGGCATCAGAAACCAAAATATGATCAATACGTAGCCCCGCATTACGGCGGTAGGCCATGCGTCGGTAGTCCCACCAGCTAAAGCTTTTCTCCTCTTGGGGGAAAAGCCGGAACGAGTCGTGTAAACCCAAATCTAGCAGTGTTTGGAAGGCGGCGCGTTCTGGCTCGGAAACATGTACTTCACCTTCCCAGCGGGCGGGATCATGCACGTCTTCATCAGCAGGGGCAATGTTGTAATCACCAACCACAACTAAGTTAGGGTAGCGCTCTAGCTCGGTTTTCAACCATGTAGTCAACGCTTGAAACCATTCCAGCTTATAAGCGAATTTGTCGCTGCCAATAGCTTGGCCATTAGGGCAGTACAGGTTGATGACACGTACAGGGCCTGCGGTTGTGTCAAAGGTGGCTGCAATAGCACGTTGTTGTGGGTCTTCATACGTAGGCAGGTTGCGTTGTATATCTTGGCCTTCCAACTTGGTAATGAGCGCCACGCCGTTATACGTAGGCTGCCCAGCCCATTGCGCATCCCAGCCTGCTTCACGCAGTTCCTCAATAGGGAATTTATCTTGCGCCAATTTGAGTTCTTGTAGGCACAGCACATCAATAGGATTTTGCTCTAACCAGTCCAATACTTGCGGCAAACGTACGCGCAGAGAGTTCACATTCCACGTGGCAATTTTCATTGTTAAAGCATTCCCTTTATTTATGCAGCTTACAAGGGGTGGGTTTGGTTTTTTGTGTTTTAGGCTACCCACCTAACTACCCAAACACAACATTGTATAGGTAGTGTACCCCGGGCAATGGTGTAGCCAAAGTTAACACCTGACAACTTCAAGGTGGCGAAGCTATGTGCGGCTTGTGAGTTGCTGTGAATGAGTGGTTGAGATGTGTTGTGAGGGGGCATTTTATGAATGGTTTGAGGTGTTTATCAAAAACAGGTCTATAAGATTTAACTGGTAATATTACGTAGGATAAATCTTGTATTCGGGGTAGGAATGGCCTTCTGGTGGGTAAATCATAAGCAAACTTTCAAGCAGGAATTTGAAGGTGGTTATATCTGGAGCCCTAAAAGAAAAAAGAATGGTGCTCGCAGTCAAACCTATGAGAATTTATGCCTGGTACAACCTGCTGATGTGGTGTTCTCTTATGCCGATGGTCAAATTAAAGCTATAGGTCGTGCGATAAGCGGATGTGAGGATGCGGCTAAGCCTGGAGAGTTTGGTGCAGCGGGTAATGCATGGGATCAAGATGGCTGGCGTGTACGTATCGAATGGGAGCGATTACTAAAACCGATACGACCTAAGGAGCACTTGCCCACTATTGCTCCTTTGCTGCCATCAAAGCACTCTCCGATTCGTGCAGTTAATGGTGATGGAATACAAAGCTGCTATCTGGCCTCTATTTCAAATAAATTAGGTTTGTTTTTAGTGGGGCTCGCAGGCTCTTCTGTGGATGAAGAAGAAATCATAGAAGCCGAAGAAAAGCAGCAAGAGGCCTTGCTTTGGGATTTGAATATCGCTGAAACAGAAAAAGAGCAGTTAGTGAAATCAAGAAGGGGGCAGGGTACGTTTAGAACGCGTCTTGAAGATGTTGAAAAGGCATGTAGATTGACAGGCATTACAGATGGTCGTTTTCTTATTGCAAGTCATATCAAACCGTGGAGATTTTGTTCTAACAAGGAACGTCTTGATGGATATAACGGTTTTCTTTTAGCGCCGCATGTAGATCTGTTATTTGATAAAGGCTATATCTCTTTTTCTGATGATGGTGTCATTTTAAGTGGGGCTCTGGGGCGAGCGATGTTGAAAGCATGGGGGATAGACCCTGAAGGATCTATCGGGGGGCTTCGGGAAGAGCAGAAAAAATATTTGGCCTATCACAGAGATGAGATTTTTACACGTAAGCAGACGCGCTCATAAAGCTAAAGCAAAGGCCGTTATTTTTGCAAAGTAGTTCAGTTTGTCGGCATAGTTTGCTCAAATAGCACATTCATCTCTTCACGACGGCAGGGGCTCTCTTAACAAGACAGGCCCGCCGCTTATTACTCGCGCTAGTAATCTTCATTCCCTATGAACGCTCAAGACATAGATACACTCATCGCCAGCCACCCAATACTCTCCGAACATGCCGATTTTGTGCGCGGTTTGGTGCGTCCTAGCGTGAGAATCACCATTAGCCAAGACGCTGCTGCTGGTGTGCAAAGTAAGTTTGGTGGGCCAGCGATGGTTCCTGCTGATTTTGAGTGGCCAGAACACGATGTGGGTTTGTATTATTTTCTTGGGCAGATCAACTTTGCTGAAATTGAGAATAGACCAGACTCATTACCCGCTACCGGGCTATTAGCGTTATTTAATGCGGATTACGATCCTAAGTCTGAAAGCGACGAGGAAGTGTTTTGGGGTGACGAGGGCTATCTGAAAGCTTGGTACTTTGAGGGCGTCGATACCTTGAGACCCATGGCTGCACCTCATGGTAGGGATGTGCAAGGGAAACGCCTCACATTGGTAGGTGAGTTGGATATCCCCCGTCATCAGGACATGCTGAAAGGGTGCCCGTTTGATTCCGAGATTCTTGAGGATCTATTGGACGTAGAGGGCGAGTGTCCAGGGCCATCGGCCACGGTGGATATGCTGGCTACGGATTATTTGTTGGGCTATCCCTCGTATTACAGCCTTGGCTACAACCCAACACCAGGGCCGGAGTGGGTCTCTTTGCTGACGGTGGACTCGTACGAGCAGTTCAACTGGTGTTGGCAAGATGGGGCTAAGTTGATGGTGTTTATTGAGCAAGAAAAATTGTTGGCTCGCGATTTTAGCAATCTAATGTGTGATGCTGGTTAAGTGAATGCTGCAGCGTGTATAGGACGCACTATAGTAGGACGGCGGTCAAACCGGGCAGGGTTTGGCAAAAGCGCTTATGATGCAGGGCGGGCGTCTAACGACGTGATAGATCAAGCTGGGAAATAGAGGGTCATGGATCAAGAATGGGAAGACGATAGTCTGTATGACGAAGATGATGTGACGATGTCGGAAAGTGACGGCATCCGTTATTTGCACTTTGGAACAGAGTGGATTCAAGGTGCGATGCGTATGTCAAAACCACATGATTTGGTATTGGCGTACACGCAGCAAATGATGACATGGCTCTTATTTCATGAGCCGCACGAGTCTGATCGTATTGCCATGTTGGGGTTGGGGGCAGGTTCGTTATTGCGTTATTGCCTGAAGCAAACCCCTTCTTATTGCGTCACGGTAGAGATTAATCCCCAAGTAACAGCGATGTGCCGTGCTTTCTTTAGACTGCCAGATCACGTGCGCTCTGAAATAGTGCATGAGGATGCTGCTGACTGGGTAGAGAATGCCGAAAACCATAACCAGCATGCTGTGTTGATGGTGGATATATACGATGCTGCCGCTCAAGGGCCGGTATGTTCGTCAGTGGAGTTTTACGAAGGCTGTAAGCAATGCCTAGATCAAGACGGCATTATGGTTGTGAATTTGTTTGGCTCTCACCCGAGTTTTGAGTTAAACCTACGTAACATTCGTCAGGTATTTAATGGGCAGGTCTTGGTGTTACCTGAAATTGATGAGGGCAATACCATTGTTGTGGCGTTTAAAGGGCGCGGTTTAGAAACCACCACACAACAGCTATTAGATAGGGCAGAGTCAGTGCAAAGCCGTTATAAATTGGAAGCGCGTCGTTGGGCTAAAGCGCTTTTGGCTACACGGTCTGTTGATACTGCGTTTACAATTAGTGAAATCTAGCAGGGAAATTCACTAGAGTTTTTTTCAGGCCTGTAGTTCAGACTACTCGTTGTCTGGTTTATTGATTCTTTTTTCCAGGAGCTTCGCATGAAGTTAAGAAATACAACGGCACTTCTGGCCAGCGTTCTGGCTGGTATCAGCATGATGGGTGCGAGTGTGGCAGGTGCGCAAACGGTTTCTGTCTCCTCCATTGTTGAACACCCAGCGCTGGACTCTATCCGTGATGGCGTGAAACAGGCTCTGGAAGAGGCCGGTTATACCGAAGCAAACGGTCTGAAATGGCAGTTTCAAACCGCTCAAGGTAATACTGCAATCGCCTCGCAAATTGCCAAAAAATTCGTAGGTGATAATTCGGATGTGATTGTTGCAATCTCTACGCCTTCTGCTCAAGCAGCAGTAGCCGCAACTAAATCTATTCCTATTGTGTACTCAGCCGTGACTGATCCTGTGGCTGCACAACTGGTTCCTTCGTTTGATGCTAGCGGTACGAACGTGACAGGTATGTCTGATGCATTGGCATTAGAAAAGCAAGTTGATCTGATCAAGCGTATTGTTCCTGACGCTAAAAACGTAGGTATGGTGTACAACCCAGGCGAAGCTAACTCTGTGGTAGTAGTAGAACGCATGCGCGATCTGCTGTCCGAGCAAGGCATGAGCTTGGTAGAGGCGACAGCGGCTCGTACCGTAGACGTACGTGCTGCAGGTAGCAGCTTGATTGGCAAAGTGGATGTGTTCTACACCAATACCGACAACAACGTTGTGTCGGCATACGAAGCTCTGGTGAAAGTGGCTAACGACGCCAAAATTCCATTGATTGCTTCTGATACGGGCAGTGTTGAACGTGGCGCTATTGCGGCATTGGGTGTGAACTATTTCAATCTGGGTAAACAAACCGGTGAGAAAGTGGTGCGCATTCTTAAAGGTGAGAAGCCGGGCGATATTGCTTCCTCTACCAGTGAAAACCTGGAGTTGTTTGTTAACCCAGGTGCAGCCGCCAAACAAGGGCTGACGTTAGATGATGCATTCATCAAGTCAGCCACTACCATCGTTGAGTAATTTTTAATCACGCTAGCGGTGCCCTAAACAGGCACCGCTTATTCTTGTCTGACTACGCATGTCCTTATATTCTCTGTGGGGCGCTCTAGAAATCGGCCTAATTTTTGGTCTGGTTGCACTGGGAGTGCTGATCTCGTTTCGTATTCTTCGTTTCCCTGATTTAACGGTTGATGGCAGTTTTCCTCTTGGGGGCGCCTGTGCAGCAGTGCTGATTAGCCAAGGGGTAGATCCATTTATCTCTACGTTTGTTGCCATGTGCGCAGGGGCGTTCGCGGGGATGATTACTGGCTGGTTGAACGTACGACTGAAGATCATGGATCTGCTGGCCAGTATTTTGATGATGACAGCGTTGTACTCCATTAACTTGCGCGTGATGGGTAGACCTAACGTTCCGTTAATTAACGACGATACTGTCTTTACGATTTTGCAGCCTTCTGGCTGGTCAGACGACTATATTTTCCGTCCATTGCTGCTGGTGTTGATTGTGATCATCGCCAAGTTGCTGTTGGATTGGTTTTTCTCTACCCAAAAAGGTTTGGGTATGCGTGCTACTGGTTCTAATCCACGTATGGCCAGAGCGCAGGGCGTTGCGACTGGCGGCATGATCTTGCTGGGTATGGCTATTTCCAATGCATTAGTAGCCTTGGCTGGCGCGTTGTTCGCACAGTCACAGGGTGGCGCTGATATCTCTATGGGTATTGGGACTATCGTGATTGGTTTGGCCGCCGTAATTGTGGGTGAAAGTATTTTGCCATCACGCCGTTTGGTGTGGGCAACGCTGGCAGTGATTTTAGGTGCGATCCTGTATCGCTTCTTTATTGCGCTGGCGTTGAATGCAGATTTCATTGGCCTGCAAGCGCAGGATCTCAACTTGGTGACGGCGGTTCTAGTAACCATCGCACTGGTGATCCCGCTGTTGAAGAAACGTAAAAAAGCTATTCGTAAGTCGTAGTACTAAAGGGAAGAGTCATGCTTGAAGCAAAAAACCTGCAATTAACTTTTAACCCTGGTACTCCGATTGAAACTCGTGCGTTGCGCGGGGCGTCACTGACTATTCCTAGCGGTCAGTTTGTGACAGTGATTGGGTCTAATGGTGCTGGTAAATCCACATTTTTGAATGCGGTGTCCGGCGACCAAAGCGTAGATGATGGTCAGATTCTCATCGATGGTAAGGATGTGACCCGACTGCCTGTATGGAAGCGTGCCGACATGGTGGCCCGTGTATTCCAAGATCCTATGGCGGGTACGTGTGAAGACTTAACGATTGAAGAAAACATGGCATTGGCCTCTAGACGAGGTCTTAGCCGTAGTTTGTCGCGTGCCGTACAGCTCAGTATGCGTGACGAATTTAAAACCAAACTAGAAACTCTAGGGTTGGGTTTAGAGAACCGTCTGACGGATCGTATTGGGTTGTTATCGGGTGGTCAACGACAGGCTGTTAGTTTGCTGATGGCAGCATTACGTCCTTCGCGTATTTTGCTGCTGGATGAGCATACGGCCGCTTTAGACCCACGCACAGCCGATTTCGTGTTGGAGCTTACTGCACGCATCGTGGAAGAGGGCAAACTCACTACCATGATGGTCACGCATAGTATGCGTCAGGCCTTGGATGTGGGTGACCGAACTGTGATGCTGCACCAAGGGCAAGTAGTGTTAGATGTGAGTGGTGAAGAGCGTAAAGGTATGGAGGTAACCGATCTACTCCATATGTTTGAAAAAGTACGTGGAGAAAAAATCACCGATGACGCTTTGCTTCTAGGGTGATGGGTTAAGTTTTTGTTGCAAAAGACCCTATACGACTGTGTGGTCGTTTTTGTGAAAAACAAATAATCCATATATACTTTACGTCTCACTATCCACGTCTACTGGCGCGGTGTGTCTATAGTCTATTGAGATTCAGGAGTTTTTCATGCTGAAATCCCGCCCTAAGGCGTGGCGTCCGCTACGAGTATTATTCTTAACTAGTGTGGTTCTGCTTGCAGCATGCGGTGATAAAGAACCACAACAGCAAGCCGGAGGCGGCATGAAGGTTCCAGTCAGCGTCGTTACGGTGAATACAACACCAACGACGCTGTATCAGGACTTGCCAGGCCGTGTGGAAGCCATCAAAGAAGCACAGATCCGTGCTCGAGTAACAGGTATTCTTGAGGAAATTAACTTCAAGCAAGGTACTGACGTTACTGAAGGCCAACACCTATTCAGTATTGACCCGGACACCTATCAAGCATTACGTGACCAAGCTGCTGCACAATTGCAAAACGCACAAGCTGATGCAAAAGCAGCCGCCTCATTGGCACAACGCTACCAGATCCTGATTAAAGAAAACGCGGTCAGCCGCCAAGAGTACGATAACGCGATGGCGCGTAACGCTCAGGCACAAGCCGCTATTGCTGCTGCGCAAGCGAACCTGAAAACAGCTGAAATTAACCTAGGTTACACCAAGGTGACATCACCGATTAACGGACGCATTGGTAAAGCCATTGTGACTGAAGGTGCTTTGGTGAATGCGAATGAAGGTACGCAATTGGCTGTGGTTCAACAGTTGGATCGCGTGTATGTAGATATTCGACGCCCTGCTAGTGAATTGATGTCCTTGCGTAATGCCATGGCCGCCGGGGAACTGACGCAAGACGCTGAAGGCGCCAAAGTGACAGCCTTGTTTGATGACAATACGCAATACGACCAAACAGGCGAACTCTTGTTCTCTGGTGTGTCGGTAGATCCATCTACAGGCCAAATTAATCTGCGTGCTGAGTTCGCTAACCCAGATAATATTTTGCTGCCAGGCATGTTTGTGCGTGTGCGTTTGCAAAACGGGGTAGATGAAAAAGCGATTCTGGTGCCTACACAAGCGGTTCAATACTCTAACGCTGGTGCGACCTCTGTGTTCGTAGTGAAAGAAGGTGTTGTTGCTGCAGTTCCTGTGAAAGTAGGGACTACATACGGCGACAAAATTCTGGTGAACACTGGTTTGGCTGAAGGTGACGAGCTTATCGTTGCTGGTTTCCAGAAAATTGGCCCAGGGGTACCTGTAGAGCCAATGCCTTGGAACTCAGGCCCTACCAGTACTGAAAACGCAGAAGAGTCTGCTGAAGCTGCACCCGCAGAAGATAGCGGTGCAGAGCAAGCTCCAGCTCAGGATGACGCTAAAGCAAGCGAGTAAAGTTTATGCCACAGTTTTTTATTGAACGCCCCATTTTTGCATGGGTGGTAGCGTTAGGGATAACGCTGCTCGGGCTACTGTCGCTACCGTTAATGCCGGTTGCACAGTACCCGGATGTCGCGCCACCTTCTGTCACTATTAGTGCTACTTACCCAGGTGCAACTGCAGAAGACGTGGCCAGTAACGTTGCTAACGTTATTGAAAACGAGCTGAACGGTGCCAAAGGTCTGTTGTACTACGAGTCTGTTAGTGACTCCTTTGGTCAAACCCAAATTACAGCGACCTTCAAACCTGGTACCGACCCTGACATGGCTCAGGTGGACGTGCAGAACCGTATCTCCAACGTACAGGCAGCCTTGCCTACGGCGGTGGTTCAGCAAGGTTTGAAAGTAGAGCAGGGTAATGACAGCTTCTTGCTGGTGGTTACGCTGTCGTCGGAAGACGGTAGCTTGGACCAAACAGAACTGGCTGACTACATCAAACGTAACGTGCAAAACACTATTTCACGTGTACCAGGTGTAGGTAAGTTCCAGCTGTTTGCGTCTGGTAAAGCCATGCGTATTTGGGTAGACCCCGAAAAGCTGGTTAGCTATAACTTGAGCATGGCTGAAGTGAATGCTGCTGTTGCTGCGCAAAACAACCTGATTTCAGGTGGTATTTTGGGTGCTCCACCAAACCCAGATAGTCAGCGTGTAGCATCGCCTATCATCGTTAATGGTCAGCTAAGCAAGCCAGAAGAGTTTGAGAACATCATTCTGCGCGCTAACCTAGACGGTTCTAGCGTGAAAATGTCTGACATTGCTCGTGTAGAAGTAGGCTCTGATAACTACCAGTTTGGTGCTAGGCTGAATGGTAAATCTACGGCAGCGTTTGCGGTGTCGTTGACACCAGATGCTAACGCGCTGGAAACAGCTGAAGGCATTAAATCTCAGATGAAAGAACTGTCTCAGTTCTTCCCCGATCAAGTTAGTTATGCCATCCCTTACGATACCTCCCCCTACATTCAAACCTCTATTCAGCAGGTGGTCGAAACACTGCTAGAAGCGATGTTGCTGGTGTTTGTGGTGATGTACGTGTTCTTGCAGAACATTCGCTATACCGTCATTCCTGCTTTGGTGGTGCCTGTTGCTATTCTGGGCTCACTGGGTGTGATGAATGCCATGGGCTTCTCCGTGAACGTACTAACCATGTTCGCGATGGTGCTGGTGATTGGTATTCTGGTGGATGATGCGATCGTGGTGGTTGAAAACGTCGAACGTATCATGGCGGAAGATGGCTTGTCTCCTAAAGAGGCGACCGAAAAAGCCATGCCGCAGATTACTGGTGCGATTGTAGGTATTACACTGGTTCTGACCGTGGTGTTCTTGCCGCTGGCCTTTATGTCCGGTTCGGTAGGGGTGATCTACAGACAGTTCTCCGTCGCGATGGCGGTGTCCATTGCCTTCTCTGCGTTCTTGGCATTGAGCTTTACGCCTGCGCTTTGTGCAACCATTTTGAAACCTGTGCCTAAGGGTGAGCATGGCGATAACCGTCGTGGTTTCTTCGGTATGTTTAACCGTGGCTTTAACAAGTTGACGAACGGTTACGAAGGCTTTATTAAAGGCAGCTTGAAACGTACAGGTCGCATGATGCTGGTGTATCTGGCATTGGTAGTGGCTGTAGTGTTTATGTACATGCGTATGCCTACTGCTTTCTTGCCAGAAGAAGACCAAGGTTTTGCATTTGCGAACATCGAGTTGCCAGCAGGTTCTACTGCGAACCGTACGATGGATACCATTAAAGAAGTGGAGGACTACTTCTTTAAACAGCCACAGGTAGAAAACCTGGTGACTGTGCGTGGTTTCAGTTTCAACGGTAACGGTCTGAATGCTGCATTGGCATTCGTAACGCTGAAAGACTTTAAAGAGCGTAAAGGGCCAGAAAACTCAGCACAAGCGGTAGCAGGTCGTGCAACCGGTGCATTGTTGATGGGCTTGCCTGACTCTATCGTGTTCTCTATTGTTCCTCCAGCCATTATGTCGTTGGGTAACTCCTCCGGTTTTGATGTGCGATTGGAAGATCGTGCAGAACTGGGCACGAGCGCACTGTTAAATGCGACCCAAGAGTTGTTGGACAAAGCAGGTAAAAGCCCAGTCTTGAAAGATGTGCGCTTGACAGGTTTGTCACCTGGCCAACAGTGGCAAGTGACTATTGACCGCGAGAAAGCAGCAATTCAAGGTGTGGACTTCGAGGAAGTTGCTAACTTGCTAAGTACTGCACTGGGTTCTTCGTACTTGGGTAAATACACCAGCGAAGGTTGGGTGCAAAACGTCTGGGTACAGGCTGATGAACGTTTCCGTATGAATATCGAAAACGTGATGAGCCTACAAGCGAAAAACAACAAAGGTGAAATGGTACCGCTGCGTACTGTAGTAACTGCTGAGCCTATTAAAGGCCCAGTACAGATTGTTCGCTATAACAGTTACCCTGCAACACGTATCAGTGGTGCCGCTCAAGAGGGTTACACCAGTGGTGACGCGATGGCTGAAATCGAGCGTTTGATTTCTGAGTTGCCAAGTGGTTTCGGTTACGAGTGGACAGGTTTGTCCTACCAGGAAATTCAAGCTTCAGGTCAAAGCATGATCTTGATGGGCTTGTCGGTACTGGTGGTGTTCATGGTGTTGGCGGCATTGTATGAAAGCTGGGCTATCCCGCTGTCTGTAATGTTGTCTGTGCCGTTAGGGGTGCTGGGCTCAGTACTGTTAACGAGCGCTATGGGCATGGCAAATGACGTGTACTTCCAGGTGGGTATTGTGACCATTATTGGTTTGGCGGCGAAGAACGCGATTCTGATTGTGGAGTTTGCTAAAGATGCGGTCGCCCGAGGCGACGATCTGATCGAAGCCACGGTGGAAGCAGCGCGCCTACGTTTCCGTCCAATTCTGATGACCTCGTTCGCCTTTATTCTGGGTGTAGTACCTCTGGCTATTGCTAGTGGTGCAGGTGCAGCCAGCCAGAACGCGGTAGGTATTGGTGTGCTGGGCGGTATGTTGGCCGCTACCCCATTGGCCGTGCTGTTTGTGCCTACCTTCTTTGTTGTGATTCTGAAATTGTTTAAAACGCAGCCCAAGTTATTTGGTGCAGCAGCTGCAGCCGCAGCGGCAGAAAAAGCCGCACACGCTCAGCCTAGTACCGGGGAGCAAAAATGATAAAAGCTAAGCTCAGTACACTTAGCGCAGCATTGCTGCTGGCAGGGTGCTCCTTCGCTCCTAAATATGAGCAACCTGAAATGCCTGTTTCTGCTGATTACCCTGCCTATGTGCAGGGTGCCGCAGAGGCAAGTTCCGACGCTAGTTTAGAAACGTTGGGTTGGAAAGAGTTTTTCAACGACCCACGTTTGCAAGCGTTGATCGCTCTATCGCTGGAAAATAACCGCGATATGCGTATTGCAGTAGCGCGTGTTGATGAAGCACGCGCGCAGTACGGCATCGCCAGAGGGGAGCAGTTCCCCTCTATAGGTGCTGCGGCAAATGGTCAGGTAACACGCAATCCAGAAAATATGCGTTTGCCTGGCTCATCGTCAGTCAGCAAAACTTTCCAGAC
>SRSN01000039.1 GCA_004791645.1 Alcaligenaceae bacterium 429 | reverse complement strand
GTACCACACTAATGCGGAATTTACCTGGCTGCTCTTTTACCGCAGCAATAAATTCGTCCATGGTTTGGTAAGGCAGTTTGGCGTTCAGAGCGAACAAATCCATGTCGGTCCATTGGCCATTCACAAATGCAAAATCATCCAAACTGTAGTCAGCATCCAGATTTAGAATGGCGCTGCTGATGTAGGGGTGAATGGATGTCACCAAAAAGAAGGTGCCGTCTTTTGGCATATTGCGGAAATACACTTGGCCTACGTGGCCGCCACCGCCTTCCTGGTTAATGGCACGAATAGGTACGCCGAGCTTTTCTTGCATTTGTTGTGCGACCAAACGTGCGGTACGGTCAGCGGAGCCACCAGGGCCTAACGCAATCACAAAGGTGATTTGCTGGTTAGGCCAGTTATCTGCTTTTTGTGCTACAGCGGGTGCAGCCGCGGACAAGGTCAGAGAGCTACCTACCAACAATGTGGCTGCCCATGTTTTGATGCGTTTGAAATTCATTGTTTATTCCTGATGAAGGCAGAGCGCCAAACTGAAAATGTTTACAATGTGTATTTTGTTAAGGCTATTGGACTTCCATAGGTCTCTATCATCAATTAGGGTTTCTACTAGAATATGTGTTTTATTAAGGGGTTAATGCTATATTTCTGTAAAAACACACTCTACCTATTTTTATTGCGAGACCAAGATTGTTTACAATGTCAGGTATTGATCCCCAAGGTCATGGTTCGGCAAGCATGAAAATTGCTCAAGAACTGGCCAATGACATCATGGCTGGAAAGTTGCAGCCCGGTGATAGGTTGGGGGAGGTTGTGTTGGCTGAGCGCTTTGATATCAGTCGTGGTCCTGTGCGAGAAGCGCTGCGTAGTTTAGTGGCATTGGGTTTAGTAACGTTCACGCCCAATATTGGAGCGAGCGTACGAGTGATGACCGCAGCCGATGCTAAGGCGCTGTATGAAGTACGTGCTGCGTTAGAAACTGAAGCGGCTCGATTGGCGGCGCTGAATGTGGATGATTCTGCTAAGGCGGCGTTACAACCCTTGCTAGAGACAGATGCACACTCCGTGGCAAGTCACCCTTCGGGCGCGTATTTGCAACGTAGTGGCGACAGAGATTTCCACAACCTGATTGCCCAGCTAAGTGGCAACGAGTTGATACGCAGAGCGTTAAGCGAAGAGCTGTATCCGCAATTGGTCTTACTACGTTCACAGCATAAAAATGTGCGCGGCAGGGGGCAAGTGGCGTTGAAAGAGCATCAGCGCATTGTGGAAGCCATTATGGAGCGCGATAGTGAGTTGGCGGCGCTACTGATGCGCCGACATTTGACCGCAAGCTGGAATGCGTTTTCCAGTCAGTTAGAAAACAACATGGAGTAGACAACAGGCATGGCTCACCAACAACGTATACCCGCTGTGTTTATGCGCGGCGGCACTTCTAAAGCACTGATGCTGAAACGCGCAGACTTGCCCACAGATCAAAATCAGTGGCCAGCTATTTTTTTGGCGGCATTGGGTAGTCCTGATCCTTATGGCAGACAGTTGGATGGTATGGGTGGCGGTCAGTCGTCGTTGAGCAAAGTGTGCATCATAGGCCCCAGCTCAGTAGAGGGTGCGGATGTGGATTACACCTTTGCGCAAATCTCCGTGACCGGTACTGCCGTGGATTACAGCGGTAACTGCGGCAACATGAGTTCCGCTGTGGGGCCTTTTGCCTACGACGAAAAAATGGTGAAAGGGCCGGTTGATGGGGAGTGTGTGGTTAGGATCCACAACACCAACTCCGGCAAGATTATTGTGTCGCGCTTTGCGGTAGAAGGTGGCGAAGCGTGCGTGAGTGGCGATACTCGCATCACAGGCTTGGCTTCTGCTGGTGCGCCTGTCACTTTGAGTTTTGAAGACCCTGCTAATACGCGCGGTCGGGGTGTGTTGCCTGCCGAGGCAGTGGTGGTTGATCTGCCTACTGCGGCTGGCAGCAGCGTGCAGGCTACGTTAGTGGATTCAGCGATTCCGGCGGTGTTTGTGCAAGCAGAGGCGGTGGGTGTGAGTGCTGACATCATGCCTGATGCCGTAGATGCGCATGCCACATTGTTGGCGGATTTAGAGCATTTACGCCAAGCAGCGTCGGTGCGAATGGGGATTGCCGCCTCTATGGAAGAAGCTGCGCGCATTATTGCTATTCCTAAATTGTGCATGGTGGGTAAGGCGCAAACCTATACGGCGCTAAATGGGCAAGAAGTTGCAGCGCGTGATGTAGATGTGATGGTACGCATGATTTCAGCGGGGCAACCGCATCGTGCAGCCCCTATCACCGTATCGTTGGCCACTGCCACTGCAGCAGCGATTGCTGGCAGTGTGGTGCAGCAGTGTGTGGGTGATGAGGTGGATTTGAGCGCTATACGTTTGGGTTCTCCTAGCGGTGTAGTGCAAGTGGGTGTGGATTTGGAACAGCAAGCCGGGCTGTCTACACCACACATTCTTTCGGCAAGTATTGTGCGCACGCAGCGTCGCCTGATGGAAGGTGCTGTGTGCGTTCCTACGCTATAAATTTCGTTATATGAATGGATGGAAATAATGACTAATACCGATGCAAAAGCTGTGTGGTTAGAGCAGCCGCAACCGCGTGGTCTAGGGGCTCAACTGGCAAGCTACTGGGAACAGAAGAAATTCATTTCCATTGTGGGTGCATACGATCCTATTGGTGGTTTGCTGGCGCGTGATGCCGGTTTTGAGGCTCTGTATCTGTCAGGTGGTGCACTCACTGCGTCGCTGGGCTTGCCTGATTTGGGTTTGATCACCATGGAAGAGCTGGTCACACGAGCTCAGGCCATTGTGCGCGTGACACGTTTGCCACTGGTTGTGGATGGTGATACTGGTTTTGGTGAAGCGCTAAACGTCATGCGTTTGGTGCGCGAACTGGAAGACGTGGGCGTGGCTGCCGTGCAGTTGGAAGATCAAATCTTGCCTAAGAAGTGTGGTCACTTAAACGGCAAGCAATTGGTTAGCCCGGAAGATATGGCCGCTAAAATTGCTGCGGCATCTAAAGCACGTAGTGACCTACGTATTATTGCGCGTACCGATGCGGCAGGCAGCGAAGGGTTGGAAGCAGCGATTGCTCGCGCCAAGATGTATGTGCAAGCCGGCGCAGATGCTATTTTCCCCGAAGCACTGACCACACAAGAAGAGTTTGAGATTTTCTCTAAGGAAATCGACGTTCCTTTGTTGGCAAACATGACGGAGTTTGGTCGTACACCACAAACTTCTGCCGAAGAGTTTGAGAAGTTGGGCTACGGTATGGCGATTTGGCCTGTATCCAGTTTGCGTATTGCAGCTAAAGCGATGGAGCTTTTCTATACCAGTTTGAAGCAAACGGGTTCTGCGGCAAGCAGCGTGCCGAACATGCAAACACGTGCCGAACTGTATGAGTTGATCAACTACTTTGGCTACGAGTCCTTAGATAGCTCTATTCAGCGCACGATCATTCCTGACGTTATCGACTAAGAAAGCGTACAGTGATACGAGTGAACACACAGGCCAGCGTTTATACGTTGGCCTGTTGCTATTGCGTAGGCGCAGAGACTACATCGCACAGTAGGTCGTCATGACCTTGGCGGTGCAAGGTGATGTGCTCAGGGGTAATGGATAGCCATCCTGCGCGAGGAGGCTGGCTGTGATCAAATTCCCAGTCAGGCAACACAATGCGTCTATAGCTAGGGTGTTCGGCGTTCACCTGATGCAGGGCAGGGCGGTGGGTATGTCCGTGTATCAGCGTGGGCTGATTATTCTGCAGCATGATGTCTAGGCAGGCCTCTGCATTCACATCGGTGATCTGGTACGTTTTATGCTGGCCAGCGGCTTTGCTGCGCTTTCTGAAAAAGTTGGCAATGCGCTGTCTGGTTTTTAGGCTCAGGCTATAGAACAAGGCTTGAGTCAGTGGGTGACGCACAATGAGTCTAAAACGTTGGTAACTGTGATCATCTGTGCATAACTCGTCGCCATGCATTAATAAGAACTCAAAAGCATCAGTGCGCAGTATGAGTTGATCTGGCAGTAGTTCGGCTTGTAAGAACGACGCTAGTTGTTTGCCTATTAAGAAGTCACGGTTGCCACGTACTAGATAGAGCTTTTTGCGTTGGCTGAAACGTTGTAGGTGCTGTAGGGCGTCGTGTAACCAGGGGTCGGGGGCGTTGATTTGCTCGTCCCCAATCCAAGCGTTGAAGATGTCGCCGACTAAAATCAGGTGCTCACATACATCAGCGGCCTGCTCCAAGAATTGGTAGAAGGCCGCTGATGTATGGGGGCCTTGCGGCCCCAGGTGTATATCCGCGGCAAGCCAAACGGTGCCGCGTAACGCCCGTTTATTCAACGATAGTGGCGCTTTCAATGACCAAGTCTTCCACTGGTACGTCTTGGTGGAAACCTTTGTTACCAGTTTTCGCTGCTTTCATGCTGTCTACAACGTCTTGGCCTTCAACAACTTTACCGAATACGGCGTAGCCCCAACCGTTAGGTGTAGGGGAAGTGAAGTTCAGGAAGTCGTTGTTCGTCACGTTGATGAAGAACTGAGCGGTAGCAGAGTGAGGGTCGGAAGTGCGAGCCATCGCCAATGTGTATTGGTCGTTTTTCAGGCCGTTGTTAGCTTCGTTCTCTACTGGTGATTTTGTTGGTTTTTGCTTCATGCCGGCTTCAAAGCCACCGCCTTGAATCATGAAGTTGTTGATTACACGGTGAAAGATCGTGCCATCGTAAAAACCGTCTTGCACGTAGCCGATGAAGTTTTCTACTGTTTTAGGTGCTGCTTCGGCGTTCAATTCGATGATGATGTCGCCTTTGTTAGTTTGCAGTTTAACTTTTGGGTTTGTGCTCATGGCGCTACCTTGTGTTGTAGTTGATGAGGCCGCATGCGCTGGTGAGTACACCAGACCTGCAAAACAGAGCAGGGCGGCAAGAGTAAAGAGGCGCATAGCCAGGACATGCGCAGACTTGAAAAAGGGTAAGTTTTGCATAATAGGCGATGCTCGTTAAAAATACGCTAAACAGTTATTGTTGCAGAATTTGTTGGGTTTGTTGTGTACGGTTTTGGCCTAATTGTCCCGAGGCTTTAAAAGACTCGTTAGCCAGCATCAGTTGTACTTCACCCATGTTGGCGCGAGCGACTCGGTAATTAGGGTCGGCCGCCAATGCCATTTCTAGTGCTTCTTGAGCCATTTGCAGTTTGCCTTGGCGCATATATTCAGCGGCCAGATTATTCCATGGCTCGGGCAGTTCAGGGGCATCAATAGTCAGTTGTTGGTACGCAGCGATCGCTTCGTCGTGGCGTTTTAACGCCGAAAGGGCTCTGCCCTGTAAAAACAACAGTTGTACGTCAGAGCCTATTTCGTTGCGTGCTTCTCGTTGTGCTATGCGTTTCTCTATAGCGTCCAAGGCCTCAGCGGCTTGACCTGCATCCAGCATACGTTGAATACGCTGGGTGATCTCGCTGGCACTTAACGGGCGTGACGTGTCAGCACCGGGGCTGATAGAGTCCAAAATGCGGGCCAAACCCTTCCAGCCTCGATCCTCTTGCACGTCATTGGCAAAAATTTCTTGATCTTGCGCAGAGAGTCTGGAGTGAGGGGTTTGAGCATGAGCAATGCTGGAAATACCCCCTATAATGAAAAGCGAGGCGAATACACACGCTTGCAGGCGATTAAGAGTCTGGTTCACGAAGTCAGATGCCTTTATTGGTATACTTTACGATCCGTCATTTTAGCGTGTCTGGTGGATCGGTGGTGATTCACGCTTGCGTTGGCGTGTTTTTTTATTCTATCGTATTGATTTTTAAGTGATTACTGTACATGTTGCACATTTATAATACATTGTCGCGTAGCAAAGAAGAATTCAAGCCTAGCCAGGCTGGCGTTGTGCGCATGTATGTGTGTGGGATGACGGTGTATGACTTCTGCCACCTTGGCCATGCTCGCATGTTGGTCAGTTTTGACGTGATTCAACGTTGGTTGCGTCAGTCAGGTTATCAGGTCAATTACGTGCGTAATATTACAGACATCGAAGATAAGATCATTCGTCGTGCTGTAGAAACAAATCGCACCATAGGCGAAGTCACCGACTTTTATATTGCGGCCATGCATGCGGATGAAAAAGCGTTAGGGGTAGAGTCACCTGATGCTGAACCTCGCGCTACAGAGTACGTGGGCGATATGTTGGGCATTATCCGCAAGCTGGAAGAAAACGGTTTGGCCTATCAGGGCAGTGATGGCGATGTGAACTTCGCCGTACGTAAATTCGATGGCTACGGAAAGTTATCTGGCAAAAGCTTGGATGATTTGCGCGCGGGCGAGCGTGTTGCTGTTGCAGACGGTAAACGCGACCCTCTGGATTTTGTGTTGTGGAAATCTGCCAAAGCCGAAGAGCCGGCAGAGTCCAAATGGGAATCCCCTTATGGTTTAGGCCGTCCGGGTTGGCACATTGAGTGCTCGGCCATGAGTCACTCTTTATTGGGTATGCCTCTAGATATACACGGTGGTGGCCCTGACCTGAAATTCCCGCACCATGAAAACGAAATTGCACAGTCCGAAGGTGCATTTGGCGGCACAATGGCCAATTACTGGATGCATTGTGGCCCATTGATGGTGGATGCCGAGAAAATGTCCAAGTCGTTGGGCAATTTCCGCAATATTCGTCAAACCATTGCCGTTGACGGTGATGCCGCGGATCAGGCTACTTACGAGGCGAATCCGCGTGAGGCTGAAATGTTGCGTTTTTTCATTGTGCGCAATCATTACCGTAGTATTCAGAATTACGCAGCAGATAACTTATTTGATGCACAGCAAGCAGTAGACCGCTTGTACCAAACCTTGGCAAACGTGCCAGCGGCCGAACAAGAGATAGACTGGACACTGCCTGCAGCACAACGTTTTGCAGCAGCAATGAACGATGACTTCAATACAGCTGGTGCTATGGCTGTGTTGTTTGAGCTTTCTGCCGCCGCTAACCGTGACAAATGCCCACAAAGTGCAGGCCTGATGAAAGCATTGGGCGGCGTGTTGGGTCTGTTGCAAAAAGATCCTGCGCAGTATTTACGTTCGGCATCCCGTTATGTACGTGATGCACGTCAAAGCTCTACCGAAGGCCAGCTCACCGACGGCGCTATTGATGCTCTGGTAGCAGAGCGCACTCAAGCCAAAGCTGACCGCGATTTCGCCAAGGCAGATGCCTTGCGCAAGCAATTGCAAGAAGCGGGTATTGAGCTAGAAGACAAGGCGGGTGGCGTCACTCAGTGGCGACGAGCCTAGGAGCAGAGATAGTGCATAAACCGCATTATTGGGATGAAGCCAAAACACATTTGATGAAACGCGATAGGATTCTGCGTAAAATCATCCCCACGTTTGCTGAAGAACACCTGAAACCACCTTCAGAAGCCTTTGCTACATTAGTGCGGGCTGTGATTGGTCAACAAGTGAGCCGCCGCAATGCGGAGGCTATTTGGGAACGATTTAATAATGCGTTTGCATCGCCTGCGACGCCCGCTGATGTGTTAGCGTTGGAAGTCGCAGCCTTGCAACAGATGGGTATGCCCAAACGCAAAGCCGAATATATTCTGGATCTTGCGCTGCATTTTAAAGAGCGCAAGGTAAACCCAGAAAGTTGGCAAGATATGGACGATGAGGCCATTATCAGAGAACTTTGTGCTATTCGCGGCATAGGCCGCTGGACGGCAGAGATGTTCCTGATTTTTAACCTGCATCGTGCAGATGTATTACCGTTGGATGATGCCGGATTAATCCGGGCTATCTCTCAACATTATTACAGTGGTGAGCCAGTCTCCCGCTTTGAGGCACGTGAAGTGGCTCAAGCCTGGACTCCCTGGTGTACGGTGGCAACTTGGTATCTGTGGCGTAGCCTAGATCCTATTGCCGAAAGCGAATGAATTAGCGATTAACCCGAAGACACAACAATGCGAAATACATTTCTGGAGTTTGAGCAGCCCATTGCTGAACTCGAAAACAAGATCGAAGAGTTACGTTTTGTTCAAACGGATTCTGCTGTTGATATTTCGGAAGAACTCAGCAGGCTGCAACAAAAAAGCCAGACCTTGGCGCGTAGCATCTACGAAAAATTAACGCCTTGGCAAACTGCGTTGGTGGCCCGCCACCCACAACGTCCCTACACCATGGACTACGTGAATGAAATTTTCACGGACTACCATGAGCTGCATGGCGACCGTATGTATGCAGATGACCAAGCGATCATTGGTGGTTTGGCACGTTTTAATGGTTTGCCTTGCATGGTGATTGGTCATCAAAAAGGCCGTGATACCAAAGAACGTGCGCGCCGTAACTTCGGTATGCCTCGTCCAGAGGGTTATCGCAAAGCCTTGCGCTTGATGCGTTTGGCCGAAAAATTCAATATTCCTGTCTTTACCTTTGTAGACACCCCCGGTGCTTACCCAGGTATTGGCGCGGAAGAACGTGGTCAGTCTGAAGCTATTGGCCACAACCTGTACGCGATGGCTGAGCTAAAAGTGCCTATTATCACCACCATCATTGGTGAAGGTGGTTCAGGTGGTGCATTGGCGATTGCGGTGGCAGATACTGTGTTGATGTTGCAATACGCGACTTATGCAGTGATTTCCCCAGAAGGTTGTGCATCCATTTTGTGGCGCAGTGCAGATAAAGCATCGGCAGCCGCAGAAGCCTTGGCGATTACAGCCCCACGCCTGAAAGAGCTAGAGCTGATTGATAGAGTAGTGAACGAGCCTGTAGGTGGCGCTCACCGCGATCCAACGACAATGGCTCGCCAGTTGGGACGTGCTTTGGCTGAGTCCCTGCGCCAGTTGTCTGGCCTGAACACCGAGCAACTGCGTGAGCGTCGTTTGGAGCGTTTGCTGTCTTATGGCCGTTTCCAGGAAGTTCGTTCGTAAATTTCCACTCGCACAGGTACACGCCCATCCGTTGGCTGAACTGTGCGATATAGGCTTATTGCAGTCCATCCATACGCTGTACACCAACCTGCCGCAGCCAGCGCCGCAGCAGGTTGCGGTAGCATTGAGCGGCGGGGTGGACTCGGCGGTCTTGGCGCTGCACATGGCAGTTTGGGCGCATGCCCTAGAACTGCCCCTACATTGCTTTCACGTACACCATGGTTTGCAAGAGATTGCGGATCAATGGTCGCTACATGTGCAAAAGCTCGCTAGCCTGATTGGGGCTAGTATCCACATAGAAAGGGTAAACGTAGACCTGCTGTCCGGTACCGGAATAGAAGCGGCTGCGCGCGATGCCCGTTACCACGCTTTCCAGATGCTATGCCAACGCACAGGCGTACAGCATGTGTTTGTGGCACATCACCAAGATGATCAGGCAGAAACCGTCCTGCTACGTTTATTGCGAGGCTCTGGGCCTACCGGTTTGGGCGCTATGGCGCCTATAAGCCCGCGTGACGGCTTTACGGTGCTGCGTCCGTGGTTAGACATACCCCGTAGCCGTATTGTGGCTGTGGGCGAGCTGATGAGCCAGCGCTTGGGTTGGACTGCCGTACAAGACAGCACTAACCTGAATGATGACTACACGCGTGGTGCGGTGCGTGAGCGATTAAAGCCGCATTTGAACGAGCGCTGGCAGGGGTGGCAGAAAATACTGACACGTCACGCGAAGTTAAGCCGTGATACCGCGCAGTTACTAGAAGAGGTTGCTGCTGAAGATTTGCAAAAACTGGATTACCGCAAACGGGATCACAGTTTTGATTTGAAATCGTGGCGCGAACTAAGCACTGTTCGTCAGGCGCAGGTAATACGCCATTGGTTGGCCTTGGCAGGCTTAAAAATGCCTACCGAGGCGCGACTCGACGACATGATGCGTCAGATGCGCACCTTGCACGCGTTGGGCTTTGATAGGCAGATGCAAGTAAAACATGGTGCGTTTTACGTGATTTGTCGCCAAGGGCGTGTAATTTTGCAACAATATGCATGAAAAGTCTGATAAATGCCCCATTGGGGGGTAAAAAATATCGTTAGAATAGAATGGCCCTTTTTTGGGCACACAGACACCATTCCTATTGATTTTCGAGTAATAAGATGTCCTTGATCGTACAAAAATATGGTGGCACTTCTATGGGCTCGGTGGAGCGCATCAGAAATGTCGCAAAACGCGTGGCTAAATGGCATGCGGCCGGTCACCAAGTCGTAGTTGTACCTTCTGCTATGTCTGGTGAAACCAACCGCTTGCTGGGCTTGGCTAAAGAAATTAGCCCACGTCCCGATGCACGCGAACAGGACATGCTTGCGGCAACCGGCGAACAGGCCAGCAGTTCTTTGCTGGCGATGGCGCTGATCGCAATGGGTGTGCCTGCACGTAGTTACGCTGGTTGGCAGGTAGCTGTACACACAGACTCCGCCTATACCAAGGCCCGCATTAAATCTATTGATAGCGAACGCGTACAGAGCGATCTGGATGCTGGGCGCGTTGTGATTGTGACGGGTTTCCAAGGTATTGATGACAACGGCAACATTACGACCTTGGGTCGTGGTGGTTCCGATACGTCAGCCGTAGCGATTGCTGCTGCCATGAGCGCAGAAGAGTGCTTGATCTTTACCGATGTGGATGGTGTCTATACGACGGACCCTCGTGTGGTGCCTGAAGCGCGCCGCATGAGCGTAGTGTCCTTTGAGGAAATGTTTGAGCTGGCTTCGCTAGGCTCCAAAGTACTGCAAATCCGCTCGGTAGAGTTCGCAGGTAAATACCGTGTGCCGGTACGCGTGTTGTCTTCGCTTACCGACCCAGAAATTTCGCTCGAGGAAGAGAAAAACTCGGGCACACTGATTACATTCGAGGAAGATCAAAAAATGGAAGCTGCCGTTGTTTCGGGTATCGCTTTTAGCCGCGATGAAGCTAAATTTACGTTGCGTGCCGTACCCGACACCCCGGGCGTGGCCTACTCCATCTTGGGCCCTATCGCTGCTGCGAACATTGACGTAGACATGATTCTGCAGAACTTGTCCGCACAAGGTACTACTGACTTTTCCTTCACCGTAAACCGTATTGATGCAGATCGCACCAACGAGTTGTTGGAAACTCAAGTAGGTCCAGCAGTGGGTGCAGGTGAAATCGTATTCGACAGCAAAGTCGCTAAAGTATCCATCGTTGGTATCGGTATGCGTAGCCATGCCGGTGTAGCGAGCGCCATGTTCCGTGCACTGTCCGAAGAGGGCATCAACATTCAGATGATCAGCACCAGCGAAATCAAAACCTCTGTTGTGATCGACGAAAAATACATGGAATTGGCTGTACGTGCACTGCACAAAGCCTTCGAATTGGATCAAGAAAAAGCACAATAATCCGGTGGTACGCGGTCCTTGATCGCGTACCTAGGAAAAAAACGTTCTAGGGCTAGCAAAATTAGTTTTACTCGTGCTAGAATAGCTTTTTTGCTGGGAATGTGGCCGAGAGGTTGAAGGTACTCCCCTGCTAAGGGAGCATGCGGCTTATACCCGCATCGAGGGTTCGAATCCCTCCATTCCCGCCATTGCTTTTAAAGCAAATGTCCAGCAAGATTCAAAAAGCCCGTAGAATTTACGTTCTACGGGCTTTTTCCATTCTGGGCTAGCATCTTTATAGCTAGTGGTACTAGGCAAGGCCTTGGCAAATCGTTCTATAGGTATCGCACCATCATCCATTTAAGAATAAGGGTTAGGCAATGGGACTTCTTGTTGACGGTAAATGGCAGGACCAATGGTACGACACCGCAAGTACGGGTGGTCGTTTTGTGCGTAGTGACACACAGTTTCGGAATTGGATTACTAAAGATGGTAGTCCAGGCCCTAGTGGTAGTGGAGGATTTGCCGCGCAGGCTGGTCGCTATCACCTCTATGTCTCGCTGGCATGTCCGTGGGCACACCGCACCTTAATTATGCGGGCGTTAAAAGGTTTGGAAGACATCATCAGTGTCTCTGTTGTTAATCCTTATATGGGTGAGAACGGCTGGACTTTTGAGGCTGGCGAAGGCGTGATTCCAGACCCTGTGGCGCAGGCTCGCTATCTTTACGAGGTATATCTGCGGGCACAAAGTGACTATAGCGGCAGGGTGACGGTGCCCGTATTGTGGGACCTACAGCGCAATACTATCGTCAGTAATGAGTCATCAGAAATCATTCGTATGCTGAACTCTGCTTTTGATGGGGTGGCAGGTAATCAGGACGATTATTCACCTAGTGAGTTATTGCCGCAGATTGATGCCATAAATAGTGAGGTTTACGACCGGATCAATAATGGTGTGTATAAAGCGGGCTTTGCCACTGAGCAGCAGAGTTATGAACAAGCAGTGAGTAAGCTGTTTGATTATTTGGACACGCTGGAAAAGCGCTTGAGTAGTCAGCGCTTTTTGGTGGGCGAGCGCGTGACAGAGGCTGATTGGCGCTTATTCACGACGCTACTACGTTTTGATGCTGTGTATTATGGTCATTTCAAGTGCAATCTGAAACGACTGGCAGATTATAAGAACCTGTGGAGTTACACGCGTGAACTCTATCAGTGGCCAGGGGTGGCAGCTACCGTTAATTTTGATCACATCAAGCAGCACTATTATCGTAGCCATAAGACTATTAATCCTACGGGTATAGTGCCGCTTGGCCCCATCATGGATCTAGATCAGCCCTCAGAGCGCTGTTGGCGATAGCTGCTAGATCGCCTACGTTAGCACCAGCAAACCCGCTTTAGCGGGTTTTTTATTGTCAGTAATGCGTGGGCTTGTACGAGACTTGTGTGCGTAAGCCTTTATAATGACTGCAAATCAGTGCAAATAGGGGTAAAGACCATGAGGATTGCCTTATTTATTTTTGGTGCCATAGCAGTGGTTTACCTAGTAGTGAAAGGCTTTAAGCAGGTAATAGAGGAAAGTCGCCAGAAGCGGCAAGATCAAGACCATAGGCTGAAATAAGCAGAGTAAGCCTGCCACTTTGAACTCGTCACAGGAAAGTTGAATGGATACAGAACAGAATGTACAAGGGCAACGTGCGGTTGCGTTTGAGGGCGTAACGAATTTTCGTGATTTGGGTGGTTATCAAACCGTTGATGGCGCATCGGTGCGTTGGCAGACACTCTATAGATCAGCGCATTTAGCTGATTTGACGCCTTCTGATCAGGTGCAGTTGCAAGCCTTGCAGGTGAATCAAAGTATAGATTTACGTGGTCAGTTCGAGCGCACGAAAAAACCCTATAACTATCAGTTCTTGCAACATACGGTATGCGGTATTGAGCCTGAAGTGGCGCGGTTGGTGGATGGCATGGTGCAGCAAAATGGGCATGTGACGCCTGAGCAAGCCAGCCAATACATGCAAAGCATGTATCACGATTTTCATCAAAATAACCAAGCGCATTTTTCGCAGTGCTTACGTACCATATGCGCTGCCGAAGAGCCACTAGTAGTGCATTGCACGGCAGGTAAGGATAGGACCGGTTTTGCCTCAGCCTTAGTGCTCAGTATTTTAGGGGTGCATCGCGATGACATTTTGGCGGACTACATGCTGACCGAGCAGTATTACCACCGCTCCTTTAAAGCAGAATATGGCATGAGCGAAGCTGTCATGCGTATTTTGTGGGGGGTGAGCGCACAGTACTTAGAGCAAAGTTTCAGTGAGCTAGATGCTCAGTATGGCTCTGTCTTGAAGTATGTGAGCAAAGGCTTGAACATTAAGGATACAGAGGTAGAACAATTACGCGATAGGCTGCTGGTGTAAACAGCCTGTCATGACTGCTATATAGTCAGAAAGCTTGAAATGTAAAGTGTGGTGTGAGTTCTGTAGCGTTGTGTGCTGAATAGAAGCATTTGGTTGCATAGATGTACGGTATGGTTCACACACCCCCTTTTTCGAGTTTGCCTCGCACGAGGCCTGATGGTCTGTATAGGAGTCATAGATATGAGCTCGCAAGCGCCAGTAGGTACGTCTTCCCTCGATCAAATTTTCTCACTGGGGGCCGTACGATCGGACCTCTGGCGTGATTTGTTGGTCGCCGCCCAGAAGTGGGCCCGCCAAGAGGGCGACAGTCAGGTAGTACAAGAAAAATTTCAACATCTGCGTGATCTGGAAATCCTCCATGCGTACCCTGGTCGTCATTTGATGGCTACGTTGGCCGCTCATTTGCAAGAAGACAGACGCACAGCGTTTGTAGAGCTAGCCAGCCGCATTTCTTTTGCCATTCTGGCACGCTATTACAAAGACGATTCCCGCGAATGGGAAGCCAATAACGACGTAGACCACTACGGCGACATTCGTCACGAAGGGGAAAGCTTAGGCGGCGGCAGACCGTACTTTGAAGTGCTGGTGGTAGCCCCCGGAAACAGTCCTCGTGTAGAACGCAACGTACAGCTATTACGCGCGCAGCGTCGCAAAGAAGATGACTTTGTGTACGAGCCAGTGGTGGTGGATAACTTCCAAGACGCCTTTTGCGCTATTTCGGTAAACAGCAATATTTGTGCGGTAGCGATCTTTGAAGGCATAGATTTCAAAAGCAAACAGTCAGTACCGCTGCTAGACCAAGCAATCCAAGAGTTGGATGTGCATGTGGATGAAAGCCATTTGGCACTGCAGTTGGCGGTTACGTTGGCCGATTACCGTCCTGAGCTGGATATTTATCTGCTGTCGGATTTGCGTCCAGAAGAGATCGCTAGCGATGAACGCGCCAAAAGCGTGCGCCGCGTACTGTACGCAGTAGAAGAGCCTATGGAGCTGCACTTATCTATTCTGGAAGGTGTACGAGCGCGTTACCAGACGCCATTTTTTGACAACCTAAAACGTTACGCCAGTAAGCCCATCAGTACCTTCCACGCGCTGCCTATTGCGCGCGGTAAGTCGGTGTTCAAATCGGATTGGATTCGCGACATGGGCGAGTTCTATGGCTTGAACCTGTTTTTGGCTGAGTCATCAGCGACTACCGGTGGCCTAGACAGCTTGTTGGAACCCACCGGCAACATCAAAAAAGCCCAAGAACGTGCTGCTAAAGCCTTTGGTGCCGAGCACTGCTTTTTTGTAACCAACGGTACCAGCACGTCGAACAAAATGGTGTTGATGGCCATTGCTCAGCCGGGTGACATCATCATCGTAGACCGCAATTGCCATAAGTCTCATCACTACGGCATGGTGTTAGGGGGCTTGCAGCCCTACTACGTGGAAGCCTTCCCCATGAAGGAGTACTCCATGTACGGCGCGGTGCCGCTGCAAAACATTAAACGTGCCTTGTTGAACCTGAAAAAAGAAGGCAAGTTGGATCAAGTGCGCGCTGTGGATTTAACCAACTGCACTTTTGACGGTCACGTCTACAACACTCGTCGTGTGATGCTAGAGTGCTTGGCCATTAAACCTGATCTCGTATTCTTGTGGGATGAGGCATGGTTCGGCTTTGCGCATTGGTCGCCATTTTTACGCCCACGTACAGCAATGGGCGCAGCATCTTATATTGAAAAATGGATGGCTAACCCAGAGTCTGTTAAAGAATATGAGCGTCAGCAACAAGAGCTGGGCGACAACCCAAGCGATGAGCAGTTGCTGAATACCTACTTGTTGCCAGACCCGCGCCAAGTACGCCTGCGCGTGTATCAGACTAACTCTACCCATAAATCCATGTCGGCCATACGACAAGGTTCTATGGTGTTGGTCAAAGACGTGGATTTCTACAGCATTGAGCCGCAACTGCACGAAGCCATCTTTACCCATGCCACGACCAGCCCTAACCAACAGTTGATTGCCTCGTTAGACGTCGCCCGTAGACAGATGGAATTGGAAGGCTATGGTTTGGTGAACAATGCGATTCAGATTGCTTTTGATATTCGCAGCCAGATCAACAAACACCCTCTGATTTCACGTTATTTCCAAGTGCTGGGTGCAGATAAGATGATCCCTGCCGAGTACCGTCAAAGTGGTTTCCAAGACTTCTTGGTAGAAGGTACAAACTGGGATGATGCCGTGTGCAGCATCCGTGATGATGAGTTTTTCTTAGACCCAACGCGTATTACGCTGGTGTGCGGTACAGCGGGTTTTGATGGCACACAATTCAAGCAATTACTAGCGGATAAATTCGACATACAGTTGAATAAAACGTCGCGTAACTCGGTCTTGCTACAGTCCAACATCAATAACACCCGTAGTGATGTGGCGCATCTTATTCGCGTGTTGTTGGAAATCTCCAGCGATGTAGAACAGAAACTGACCAAAACAGGCGAGCAAGGGAAGTTACGCTTTGAAGAGCGCGTGAACAGCTTGATGCATGACGTACCTGATTTGCCTAACTTCAGCCATTTTCATGAAAAATTCCGCCATGACAGTAACGGCGCAGTAGCGGTAGAGGGCAATATACGTGAGGCTTTCTTCATGAGTTGGAAAGAAGAAAACTGCGAGTATGTGGCCTTGAATAGCGAAGAGTGCGATAGACGTCTGAAAGAAGGGCCTCCGATGGTCTCGGCCAAAATGGTGATTCCATATCCTCCAGGTTTCCCTATCTTAGTTCCTGGTCAAGTGATTAGCCGTGACACCATTGAGTTCATGCGCAAGCTGGACGTCAAAGAGGTACACGGGTATGAAGCTAGCCGTGGATTACAGTTACTCAAACTTCGTTAATACAACTATGAGCTAATCGTCATAACGGCCAGTGCTTTGACAAGTTCTGGCCGTTATTGACGCAGTAGGGGGAAATATGGCGATTTGGCATTGGATAGAGCAAACCTTGCGTAGTTATCCCGAACTGGCGATCTTTTTGGCGCTGGCGGTGGGGTACTGGATAGGTGGCAAAAAATTTGGCAGTTTTAGCTTGGGCTCAGTCACGGGTACATTGCTAGCAGGGGTAATCATTGGGCAAATAGGCATCGATATTTCACCGCACATCAAGTCAGTGTTCTTCATCATGTTCTTGTTTGCGGTAGGGTTTGGTGTAGGGCCGCAGTTTGTGCGTGGGGTGGCGAACGATGGTTTGCCGCAAGCTGTATTTGCGGTGATCGTGTCATGCCTGTGCTTGTTCTCAGTCTATCTGGCAGCGGTGTTGTCTGGTTATGGCCCTGGTTTGGCTGCAGGTCTATTGGCGGGTACACAAACGATTTCTGCCTCCATTGGTTTGGCGACGGACGCCATCAATAGGCTAGACATGAGTGCAGACCAAATCCAAGCACAACTGGATGCCATTCCGGTAGCGTATGCGGTGACGTACTTGTTTGGTACGGTGGGTACGGGTTGGATCATTGCGTATCTGGGCCCCAAGATCTTGCGTATTAATCTGCAAGAAGAATGCGCCCGCTACGAAAAAGAAATGTCCGAAGGCGAACCTGATGGCGGTATGCAGTCTGCGTGGTATCAGTACATTGTGCGTTCCTTTAAACTGACTAAACCGGATTTTATTGCCGGTAAAACAGTGGCCCAAGCCGAAGCAGGCATGACGGGCGGGGAGCGTTTGTTCCTAGAGAACTTGCGTCGCAACGGTAAGATTATTGAGTTTGATGCGAATACCGTCTTGCAGGTGGGCGATGTGGTCGCCGTGTCGGGTAGACACGAAACATTGGTGGATTGGTCTAATCGTGCTGAGGAAGTGGCCGACCAAGAACTGCTACAGATTCCTATTGAGTCCATTGATGTGGTGGTCACCAGCAAAAATGCCAACGGCAAAACCTTGCTTGAGCTCTCTAAAAGCCCGTGCGCACGCGGAGTCTATGTCACACGTATACGCCGAGGCTCCATGGGCGTAGACATCCCTGTGCAGGCACAAACCAAATTACACCGAGGCGACATCGTGAGTGTGAGCGGTAGTCGCAAGCACGTGGAATCGGTGATTGAGGAGTTCGGTTTTGCCGACCGTCCTACCAGCGTGACCGACATGGTGTTTGTAGGTTCGGGTATTGTGATCGGGGGCTTAATAGGTGCGATTGTGGTGCCGGTGGGCGGTATTCCCATTACCTTGTCTACCTCGGGTGGTGCATTGATTGCCGGTTTGGTCTTTGGCTGGTTACGCAGCTTCAAACCCAAACTAGGCAGTGTCCCTAGTGCCACCTTGTGGTTCATGAACTCGGTAGGGTTGAACGTGTTTATTGCCGTGGTGGGTATTACCGCGGGGCCCACCTTTATCCAAGGGGTGAAAGAGGTAGGGATAGAGCTGTTCTTCTGGGGCTTGTTTGCGACCAGCTTGCCTATGCTATTGGCACCGCTCATCGGTAAATACATCTTCCGTTTTGACCCTGCCATTAACCTAGGATGTTGCGGTGGCGCACGTACCAGTACCGCGTCGGTAGCGATGGTGGCTGAAGCGGCAAAGAGCAACGTGCCTATGTTGGGTTACACCGTGCCCTATGCGATCAGTAATACGTTCCTGACGTTGTGGGGGATGGTGATTGTGTTGCTGTTAGGGTAGGCGAACGTTCAGCAGCTATAAAAAAGCCCAGTGTAAAAACTGGGCTTTTTTGTGGCCTGCTTAGAAGTAGCGTTTCTTCTGGAATAAAAACGCCACAATTCCGCTAATCACTACCATGCTGATGATGATGGCAGTAAAGGCGCCTGGTTCTTCCTGATAAGGCAGTGGTACGTTCATACCGTAGATGCTGGCAATCAAGGTAGGAATAGACAGCACAATGGTCACGGCAGTCAGCAGTTTCACAATGTGGCTCACGTTGTTCTGAATGATATTGCCGTAAGCATCCATCACGTTATTCAGGTTGATCTGGCTGATTTTGGTGATGGAATACACTTGCTCCACTTCTACCAAGGCTTCGTCAAACAACAGGCGAGCACGGGAGTCCATAGGCAGCGGGCTGTCCTTCTGCATGCGGTTCATGACGTGCATCATGTTTTTCAACGCGGTTGTTAGGTAGATCAAGCTTTCGTTCAAGTACAGCAAGGTGTACAGCTCTTGGTTGCGGTACGACTTGGATAACTCGTCTTCGGCTTTGCTGATGGATTCATCCAGTGTTTTGCTGGCATCGGCAAAGACATGGGCGACTTGGTTCAGGATAGAGAAGAGGTTGTAGCTTTGGTTGTGCTCATCCAAAATCAAGCCTTGCTGCACAAAGAAGTCTTTGTTGATAAAGCCGCTTTCTTTGCACACGGTAACCATGTGGCCGCCGGTAAGAACGATGCCGAAAGGAATGGTTTTGTACTTCACATCGTCGTACAGATTTTTGACGGCAGGGTCGCTGTACGGAATGTGCAGCATCAGCAAGGTGGCTGGGCCACGGTGCTCAATACGTGGACGCTCATCTGTATCCAAGGCGTCGTTTAAGAACTCAATAGGCAAGTTCAGTTCAGTGGCCACGTCATGGATTTCATCCAGCGTAGGGTTGATCAGTTGCACCCAGCTGTTCTGACGGATTTTTTCAACTTTGGTTAGCTCGTTGTTGCGGCTGCAGTAGATAGTTTTCATGATGTTTTCTCGTGCAAAAAAGGTTCCAAGGGCAAGCCAGACTTACAGGCGCAGGTATTTTTTCTTGTAGAACAGCACCACAAGGAATGCGCTGATGGCAACCATGGCAATACTGATCACGACGGTGGAAATCCACTCTTCTTCGTAAGGCAGTGCCACGTTCATCGAGAAAATGCTGCCTATCATGGTAGGAATGATCATCACGATGGTGAGCGTGGTGAGCATTTTCAGCACGGAGTTCAAGTTGTTGTGAATGATGGCGGCATAGGCATCCATCAAGTTACTCAAGCTTTCACGACGCATTTCAGTGATTTCAGCCGATTGCTGAATATCGATCAGAATGTCGTTTAAGCGTGTTTTTTCTTCGTCGTGGATTTTGATGTCCACGCCTTCCATTAAGCGTTTGTACAGAATGGACATCGCGCTTAGCGAGGTGGAAAAGTACACCAAGCTTTTGTTCAGGTTGATCAGGCCAAATAGCTCGTTGTTGTGGTACGAGGATTTGATTTTCTTTTGTAGGCCGCTTACCTGATGGTTGATCTGGTGCAAGCTGCTATCAAAGGCTTGAGATACCGCTTTGAACAGCAGCAAGCTGATACGGGTTTTCATGAACGATTGGAAATCACCGTATTTACCTTTGATCAGATCACCAATAAAAGGCAGCTTTTCACGCGCCACAATCACCAGATTGTCTTGAGTGTGAATCAAACCGATGGGGGCGGTTTTGTAGGGTACGCCAGCTTTAGCGCTTTCTTCCGAAACACGTACAGGAGCATTCACGACGATCAGTGAGGCTTGGCCTGATTTCTCAATGCGAGGCAGCTCGTTTTTATCCAGAGAATCCTCAAAGAAATCCAGTGGAATATTCAGTGTTTTAGCGGTGCTTTGGATTTCCTCTGCAGTAGGGTTTTCCAGATACACCAGACTGTTGTGGGTGATTTCTTTAACGTTCAGCAGTGTGCCTTGGGCGTCGCTTTTGTAAATGTGCAGCATGGGTTTCTCCAGAAACTTAGAGGATCCGACGGACTTTGAGGGTGACAACCAACAAAGTGGCGATGAGCAGGGCAATACCGGCTAGTGCCGCCAAGGCATACGGTTCATCCTGGAAAGGTAAGGGGGTGTTCATGCCATAAATACCAGCAATCCCCATGGGAACGGCTGCCACAATGACATACACAGACAAATACTGAACGACCAAACTCAGGTTGTTCTCGACGGCTGCTGAATACGCGTCCATCAAGTTGCTCAGGTTGATATTGTGAATCTCGGCCATGCTTTGGGCTTGTTCAGTTTCAATAATGGCATCGGCCAATAACGCATGACTGGATTCGTCTGAGTAGAATTTCTGTCGTAGCTGTATCTTCTTCAAAATATTCAAATTAGATTTCAGCGTGCTGGATAATAAATTCAGATTTTTATTATTTTCCAAAAGCTGAAATATTTGTTTATTTTGAATGGCGGTTTTTAAACCGTTTTCAATCTCTTCTACTTTATGATTGATTTCAGAAAGCGCTTCTACAAATTTTCCTGCACAGACTTTCAAGATATGAAATAGCAGCGTATGCACACTACTGTGATGAGCACCTTGATTGAAGCTATTTAGCAAAGTGTGAATGGATTGATTGGAATCATCGCCTAAGGTCACGATGTGCTGATCGCGCATCAAAATTGTTAGGTATTCCATATCAAATAACCGCTTGGCGGTAGGGGCGTTTTTCTTCGTCACCGCCAGCGTAATCATCATGGTGCCGTGGTAATCCATAGCCAAGGGGCGGCACGACGAACCCAACTGCTTTTGCAGGGTCTTGGAATCCAGAGAAAAAGTG
>SRSN01000387.1 GCA_004791645.1 Alcaligenaceae bacterium 429 | reverse complement strand
CGGCCTGACCTTCGAGAAAGAAATTATTCTGCCTAACAACCGTGTGCAAGGTCTGAACTACCGCAATATGTTCCGCCAGACTACAGACGGTAAGTTCATCATTTTGCAAAATGCGACCCCAGCGATTTCCGTTGCGGTTGTGGACGTAGAGAAGGGCGAGCACGTAGAAGAAATTACGGCTGTAGCGGGTTGCTGGAGTGTGAACCCTCTGCCTAACCGTCCACGCAGTTTCATGACTGTGTGTGGTGATGGCACGCTATTAACCATAGACTTGGATGAAAACGGCAAAGTCGCATCACAGTACCGTAGCGAACGCATGTTCTCGGTGCAAGATGACCCTGTTTTCATTGCACAAGCCATGGTGAATAACAAAGCACATTACGTGTCTTTCTACGGCACGATGTACACCGCTGATTTCAACGGTGACAAAGTGAGCTTTGAGCCTAGCTGGTCTTTGCTAGACGAACAAGATAGAGCAGCCGGTTGGACACCGGGTGGCTATAACTTGTTGGCTGCCGACGAAGGTAAAGAGCGTCTATACGTGTTGATGCATTCAGGTGGTGCCGAAGGTACGCACAAGTCACCAGCCGAAGAAATTTGGGTCTATGATCTGCCCACTAAAAAACGCATTGCACGTGTGCCAGGCATGGGGATTTTGTCTATCTCTGTAGATGAGCC
>SRSN01000386.1 GCA_004791645.1 Alcaligenaceae bacterium 429 | reverse complement strand
GATAGAAACTGCTGTAACTCAGGAGTGCGTGGCTGGCTCAGTATTTCAGGCCCGCCCGACTCCCACACCACGCCATGATGCATAAAGATAATTTGATCCGCCACGGAACGAGCGAAGCTCATTTCATGAGTCACCAACACCATGGTCATTCCTTCTTGCGCCAAAGACTCAATAACCCTCAGCACCTCTCCGGTTAGCTCTGGGTCTAATGCAGACGTAACCTCATCAAAAAGCATGAGCTTTGGCTCCATTGCTAACGATCTCGCAATAGCAACTCGTTGTTGTTGCCCTCCTGATAACTGCTCTGGATAGTAGTCAGCACGCTCAGCCAAGCCCACCTTATCCAACATCTGACGTGCTAGTTTTTCAGCCTCTGGCTTAGGCATATTTTTGACCTTACAGGGAGCCAACATAATGTTTTCCAGCACGGTCAAATGAGGGAACAAGTTATAGCTCTGAAACACAATGCCTACTTCTTGGCGCAATTGCAGTAAATCGATATTGCCTGCATGCATGGCGTAACCACACACTTGCAGTTCACCTGCTTGGATATTTTCCAATCCGTTCACACAGCGTAGTGCTGTGGTTTTTCCCGAGCCACTGCGACCAATTAAGGCCACCACATTACCTTTAGGTACCTGAAAACTCACTCCTTTAAGTATTTCAACATCACCAAATGATTTGCACACTTTATTAAAATCCACAATTGCATTCATAATTATCT
>SRSN01000385.1 GCA_004791645.1 Alcaligenaceae bacterium 429 | reverse complement strand
TCTCGATATCAGCAACAGCGATGTTGGCTTTCTGAGCCAATTGAGACAACGCACGGTTGTGATCCAGACGCAGCATAGCTGTGAAGTTTTTCGCTGGCAGATCCGGTGCGGATTTCATAGCGATGTAAGCGTTGGTGTTAGCAGGGTTACCTACAACCAATACTTTTACATTGCGGCTAGCAACATCGTTCAGTGCACGGCCTTGCTCGGTGAAGATCTTCGCGTTCACGCTCAGTAGATCTTTACGCTCCATGCCTGGGCCACGAGGACGAGCGCCAACCAGCAGAGCAACGTCAGCATCTTTGAATGCAGTACGTGGATCGCTGTGAGCAGTCATGCTTTGCAACAGAGGGAATGCGCAGTCGTCCAGCTCCATCATGACGCCTTGCAGGGCTTTCTGAGCTTTTTCGTCTGGGATTTCCAGCAATTGCAGAATAACGGGTTGGTCTTTGCCCAGCATTTCGCCTGAAGCGATGCGGAACAGTAGTGCGTAACCGATCTGGCCTGCGGCGCCGGTAACGGCAACGCGCATTGCGGGTTTGGACATGAGAGTTGACTCCAGTTGGGTTGGAAAAACAGTGTGCTTGGAAACTAGTGTACTGCCAGTTTGCTCTGCTGAAACCTAAAAATGCATGTGATTTTTGATGTGGCTCAGAACAGAGACTCCATGGTGCGAACACTAGACCAAAATGGGGGGCTAGTCAAATCTCTTATATCTTATATAAGAC
>SRSN01000384.1 GCA_004791645.1 Alcaligenaceae bacterium 429 | reverse complement strand
ACGCAAAAAGCGCCTTCTCATAAAAATGAGGAAGCGCTTGAGCACTATCGCTTAGAGTGATGCTGTAGGTTTAGTAGCACTTTTGCTCGCTGTCGTTTTGCGAGCTCGTTTAGCTTGGGTCTTCCCCGCCCGTGGAGGTGGTCTACAGATAGCGCACACAAAACCAGCAGCCGGATCGTGAGCATGTGCCACGAACTGCCCCGCGCATTGTTCGCAGGTAGACAGCTGCACCATGCCACTTTCAAAAAACCGCAAGAGCATCCATGCACGCGTAAAACTGAGCACAGGCTCTTCGTCAGGGTCTATCCCATCACGACCAGCATTCGCCTGTTCCAGATAGATGCGGTACCCCTCAACCAACGCCTGCGCTTTACGAGCTGGAGTAACCACATCCATATAACGGTAGACACTGTAAAACATACTGGAATGTATGTTGGGCAGCCATGTCATAAACCAATCTACCGAAAACGGCAGCATACCTTTGGGAGGAGAACACCCTCTAACCTCACGGTATAACCTAGCCAACCGGTCGTAACTCAAGGAGGTTTCAGCTTGCAATACTTGCAACCTTGCCCCCAGTTTGATCATTTCTGTTGCCAAGCCTATGTCTTCAGCTTCTTTAGCAACACTGCGCGTAGCCATACACCACTACCTGAAAATATTAGGCACTTACCATTGTGCGCTGGGAAAGCAAAATCGTAGAGTGAGCTTGCTGCAGTACGCCACCCAATACATCTTGAGTCAAGGTGGACAGCAACTCGTAGTCATTCAGTCTGAATGCGCACAACAAGGTATTGGAGG
>SRSN01000383.1 GCA_004791645.1 Alcaligenaceae bacterium 429 | reverse complement strand
GTCATGGGCTGACCCTGAGAAGAAAGAACGGGCTGTGATGCTGGCAAACGTGTGGCTGACGGAGCGTCGCTTGCCAGAGCTTGATCCTATGCCGCAGCAGTGGAAGCAAGCTGGGGCTGAGGTGGCAGTAGAAGCCGCTGCAGGTCGCTTATACCGTGCTACTGAGGTGGGCGTTACAAGCAAGTCCGTAAAGGCCGATACAGTCGAGTCCAGCAAAACGTTTGCGGCTAACTATAAGCAGGTTACGGCAGGAGAGCGGCTTGCTCTAGCGCTACTTAAGCCGTGGCTTGCAGGTGGTGTCATTTTCTTAAAGAGGGCGTAAATGGGCTTGCGTGACGAGATTGCAGCGGACATTGCGGAGGCTTTTGATACTGATCTTGCTGATGCTGTGAGTGAATTCACAGGCAGCCGCCTTGAGCCATCTGGTCCATATGACCCGATTAGCCAAACACAGCCGAGTTCGACCGTTACCTACAATGGGCGCGGGGTATTCGGAGGGTTTGGAATCCAAGTATCAGAAGCGCTCAATATTCTGCGTACTGATGTAAAGGTTACCGCGCTTCAGGCTGAGGTTTCAGGGCTGCCAAAGGTTGATGACCACATCGAAAGCGATGGGGTTAAGTATCGAGTGATTGATGTCGGGCAAGACCCAACGAGTACCGTATGGGTCTTGCAGGCGCGGCGCGCTTAGCGGGACAGTGCTGAAAGGACGGATTTATTTCGTAGATATGGAAAGTCAAGACCGAGGCGTTTCCCAACATCTGCGTAATAGACGCCGCGATTGATAAATGAAATTGTGGAGCGAGATATTTTTCTCTCTCTGGCAATTTGGGAT
>SRSN01000382.1 GCA_004791645.1 Alcaligenaceae bacterium 429 | reverse complement strand
GAAATAAAAAAAGCCCTGAATTTAATTCAGGGCTTTTTTAATATTCTTTACGAATATCGTGTCAGACTCAATTACAGAGCTTGCACGGATTTGGCTTGTGGGCCTTTTTGGCCTTCAGCTGGCTCGTAAGAAACGCGTTGGTTTTCTTGCAGAGATTTGAAGCCTGTACCGATGATATCGGAGTGGTGTACGAACAAATCTTTGCCACCGCTCTCAGGAGTGATGAAGCCGAAGCCTTTTTCGTTGTTGAACCATTTAACAATACCAGTTTCTGTTTGCATGATTGTTGCAATCCCTAAAAATGACGAGCTTGTGCTCTAAAAAAAGATTGTCAAGGTGTAAAAATCAGGCAACTGGTATATAGATACCGCATTGAACGAACTTACAACTAACTTGATAACCTACGAATCGAATCGTATTACGGGCATTGTTTGACGTCAAGCAGAACCCGTATACGAATACAATTATTAACGCATGAAATTGTTAATAGAGGCTACTGGTATTAATACTAGGAGCGTTTAAAGGTTGTGATATTTACGACCAATTTCTACGGTAGCTTTAAAAAAGCCATCTTTACTTCCGCAGTCATAGCGAGTGCCTTCGTATTGGCATGCAAATACATTACGAGATTTCAATAAACTAGCGATCCCATCGGTAAGTTGAATCTCACCGCCAGCGCCAGGTTGAGTTTTACGCAAATGCTCAAAAATCTCGGGTTCTAGTACGTAACGACCTACTACCGCTTGTGTGGATGGCGCATCTTCTGGGCGTGGCTTTTCCACAATACCGTGCAAGCGTGTTGCATTTGCATCAACGCTAGTGCCAGACACAATGCCGTATTTGT
>SRSN01000381.1 GCA_004791645.1 Alcaligenaceae bacterium 429 | reverse complement strand
GTTTCAAGAGGATGCTATCTCTATCTTGGAGGGGTTTAGTAAAGGGTTAACGGAACCCTTAAACAAACCCTTTCTTAACCAAGAACAAGAACAAGAACAGGAGCAAGAACAAGAACAGGAGAATAACAACACTGTCGTGTTGTCTGGCGACAGTCAGCCCGCTGGGCCAACTGACGACCCTCAACCGCAGCCCGTTGAAAAACCAACAAAGCCCAACTGCCCGCATCAGGAAATCATTGCCCTGTACCACGAACTACTGCCTGCAAGCCCACAGATTCGTGACTGGACGCCAGCAAGGGCGGATGTGCTGCGAGTGCGGTGGAACGAAGCACCAGAGCGACAGAATCTCGACTGGTGGCAGCGTTTCTTCGAGTACATCGCAAGCTCTGAGTTCCTGACGGGGCAGCGGCATAGCAACGACCGTAAACCGTTCTGCGCACCGCTGGAATGGATTTTGAAAGCCGAGAACTTCGCCAAGATCCGCGAAGGCCGTTACCACAGCGAGGCAGCATGACGAATGCCATTCAACCACCGTACAGTGCAGATGCAGAGCAGGCCGTTCTTGGCGGTTTGATGTTGGACAACGAGTCCATCGACCGCATCGGAGATTTGAAGTCTGGTCACTTTTTCGTTCATGAAAACCGTGTAGCGTTTGACCACATTCAACGCCTGATTGCCCAGCAACGACCAGCCGATGTGCTGACCGTGATGGATGCAGCAAAGCTGGCTGGCGATGATTTGGGCTTGCCATACCTGAACGCTCTGGCCGCCAACACGCCAAGCGCTGCCAACATCAGCCGTTATGCGGAAATCGTGAAGGAGAGGGCGCTAGAGCGTGGAATCCTGATCGCGGCACAGACAGCGAGAGAAATCGTTTCTGGTCCACCTACCAACAACCCTATGGATACGGCCA
>SRSN01000038.1 GCA_004791645.1 Alcaligenaceae bacterium 429 | reverse complement strand
GCTCTTTTGACGTCACCGCCAAAGACATGTTCAAAGAAGGTATGCGTATCACCCCAGTACGCCTCTTCCACAAAGGCGTGTTCTGTCGTGATGTGGCACACCTAATTGCTTCTAACACACGAGACCCCGCCTCTATCATTGGTGATATTCACGCGCAATCACAAGCCACCCAAGTGTGTGAACGCGAAATCATACGCTTAAGTGAAAAATACGGCGTAGACACCGTTCTGGAAGGCATGGGCGCTGTGCAAGACTATGTAGAACGTGCCGTGCGCCAACGTTTGGCAGCACTACCTGATGGTGAATGGGAAACACAAGACTTCATCGATAGAGACCCTATCTCTGGTGAAGGCATGATTCCTATTAAGGTCAAACTCACTATCAAAGGCGATCGCGCTACCTACGACTTTACAGGGAGCCACCCTACTATCGGCTCTATTTATAACTCGGCCTTCGGTTCTACATTCTCAGCCGTAGCCGCTGGTATGAAAACCTTCTTCCCAGACCTGCCATTGAACAGCGGTTTTTACCGCGTGTTTGATGTGATCGCCCCTGAAGACAGTATTGTGAATGCACGCTGGCCAGTAGCCGTCACGGGCTTCTTGATGCCGTTTGAAAAAATCATGAATGCGATCTATGAAATTTGGTCGCAAATCATGCCAGAACGCGCTACCGCCTGCGCCTTTAACTTGGAATACCTACTGACAGGCGGTAAAGATGCGCGCAGCCCCGAGAAACCCATCTTTATGTTCTACGACTGGCTACCTGGTGGCTGGGGCGGACGTAACGGCAAGGATGGCAGCAACGTCACTACCGCATCGTTTGGAGTAGGCTTAATGTCACAACCCGTAGAAGGACAAGAGCGGGCTAACCCTATTCTGACTACCGAGTTCCAAATCCTCACCGACTCAGCCGGCCCTGGGAAATGGCGTGGCGGTGTGGGGGTACGCAAGACATCTATCATGCAAGATGCAGAAGACCCTGTGATCTCCTACATTTGCGACCGTGAACGTGCCATCGTATGGGGTATTAATGGCGGTCTGCCCTCTATGCCACACGGCTTAACCCTCAAACGTGCAGATGCTGCCGAATCTGAATGGTTGGGTTCTGTATTTTCTGATGTATCCGTAAGTTCTGGCGATGAATTCAGTCGCCCTACGGCAGGCGGTGGTGGTTTTGGTGACCCGTTAGAGCGCGACCCCAAACTTGTGCTCGAAGATGTCATTGACGAATACGTATCCATTGCTCGTGCTGCCAAAGACTATGGCGTCATCATTGAGGCAGTAGACCCAGAGATTTGTGAATACCGCATTGATGAAGCAGCTACCGTCACACTACGTGAACATATGCGCTCCAGCCGACTGGATTGGATGAGAACCGACCCAGAACACGTCGCAGAATGGTATAGAGCTGGGGATATAGATCAGTTAGATGCTGTGCGCCGTTATGGTGTCATTCTGGATTGGGATCAAGGCACGGTATTACCCATTTCCACACAGCAGTTCCGCGACATGCTAGAAAAACGTACCCTGCAACACTGGATGCAAACTGAAGCGGTTACTGCCTAAGCGTATGAAGATACATCCTTGCTATGCCAACACCGTAACGCCGTGCACACGGCATAGCAACATCGTCTAGGCAAAAAAATCCCCCAGTTAACCTCTGGGGGATTTTTTGTATGCTGCAGTAGATTCACAACGGCAGCATGCTAGCAGCTATTAACCGTTAAACACACCCGTAGACAGGTAACGATCACCTCTATCGCATGCAATAAATACGATAGTGGCATTTTCTACCTGAGCAGCAACACGTAGCGCTGCTACCAAAGCACCGCCCGTAGAGATACCCGCAAAAATACCTTCTTGCGATGCCAGAGCACGAGCGGCATCTTCAGCTTCTTTTTGGCCAATCAGTTCGTATCTATCTACGCCATCCGCCTCAAAAATAGAAGGTTGGTATTCTTCTGGCCATTTACGAATACCGGGAATGGAAGCGCCCTCTGCTGGCTGCGCACCTACGATCATCACATCAGGTTTCTGACGACGCAGGAAAGAGCCCACACCCATGATCGTACCTGTAGTACCCATAGCACTCACAAAGTGCGTAACACGACCGTTTGTCTGAGCCCAGATTTCAGGGCCGGTGCTATGAATATGCGCCTGAGGGTTATCATCATTAGAAAACTGATCAAGCACGATGCCTTTGCCTTCGGCTTGCATTTTCAGTGCCAAATCGCGCGCATACTCCATACCGCCTGCAGACGCTGGAGTCAGAATAAGCTCTGCACCGTAAGCCGCCATAGAAGCTCTACGCTCTACAGACAGGTTGTCAGGCATGATCAAGATCATTTTGTAGCCACGTACCGCAGCAATCATTGCCAACGCAATACCTGTGTTGCCACTGGTAGCTTCAATCAATGTATCGCCGGGTTTGATCTGGCCGCGCTCTTCGGCACGACGAATCATGGAACTCGCAGCACGGTCTTTTACCGAACCGGCTGGATTATTACCTTCCAACTTGGCAAGAATCACATTCCCACGCTCTGTGGTCAGTTCTGGATGCAGGCGTTGCAAACGCACCAGGGGAGTTGAGCCAATGGTATCTTCAATAGTCGGATAAGCAGTCATAGTCTAAGTATCAGCAAAATCAAATAAGGGGTGCCCATCGCCTACACAGTTTTCGTGGCTGGGCTGGCAACACTTCTTTGTATCATGACCATTTTGAATGCTATACCAAGGTTCTGTCTACTCTATTACGGAATATCTACTGATATAGGCACGCTAAACCTCTGTATAGAGCATTTAGTTCTATATGCCACCAGTCATCCCTCTTAAAAAGCATAACGTAATGAGGGTGACTGAGGCTGAACATAGAGGTATCACCCTTCACGTCCTTATGTTCAGCCCCCCACCTTAGCGAGTCGTAGCGGCTGTAGCGGCCTCACCACCTTGCACGGTTAGCCCGCCCTGCTCTAGTGACTGCGCTCGCTTGGCGCCAATACCTTTGACGCGCTCCTGCAAGTCTTGGAAATCCATAAATGGCCCACCGCGTTCGCGCTCTTCTACAATCAAGGCCGCCGTTTTAGGCCCAATGCCTTTGATTTGTTGTAGCTGTTCGTCTGTAGCAGTGTTCACGTTCACCGCCCACGCCAACGCACTGAAGCCCCATAAACTCAGGCACAGCAATAGCGCTATAGCACCACGAGAAACGCTGCTACACAGAGAGGCAAAACGGGGGGATATTGCTAAGGAAGTCATCATCAAAACTCCTAAGAGATAAAGGAGCTTTGATGATGCTGGATGGCCGCATGATTATGGCGAAGGCTGACTGGCTTTGCCCATGCGCAACCTTACCTACAGATTAGGATTTTTTACTGAGTTCGTGTCTAACGTAAGCCGACACACCTTCGCCTACTGTGGCAAATTCAGCTTGATAACCAGCACTACGCAATGCCGTCAAATCTGCCTGCGTGTGGCTTTGGTAACGCCCTTTCAGGTCATCCGGAAACTCCACATAACGGATCAGGCCTTGATGCACTAAATCAGGCAGCGATAACGCCTCTTTACCTTCAGACTCACGCATGGTGTTCACCACAGCCATCGCTACATCGTTAAAGGGCTGCGCTCTGCCTGTACCGCAGTTATAAATACCCGAAGCAGACAACGGTTGCTTCAAGAAATGCAGATTCACGTTTACCACGTCATCAATGAAGATGAAGTCACGCTGCTGGCCACCATCTGCGTAACCATCCCAGCCACCAAACAAACGCACCAAACCTTCTGTCTGGTATTGCTTCATGTTGTGCAATGCAACCGATGACATGCGGCCTTTATGCTGCTCACGTGGACCATACACGTTGAAATAACGCAGTCCCACTACGGGTGCTACCAAGCTATCAAAACGACGGCGCAGTACCTGATCAAACAGCAATTTGGAATAGCCATATACATTTAATGGCCCTTCATTTTCTGGCGCTTCGGCATATACCGGACCAGCACCGTACACGGCCGCTGAAGATGCGTACAAGAAAGGAATGCGTTTTTTCTGACAGTACTCGAACAACTCCAAGGTAACTCGGTAGTTGTTATCCATCATGTAGTGACCATTACGCTCGGTAGTGTCCGAACACGCGCCCTGATGGAAGATCGCTTCGATATTACCTAACTGATCTTTGGCTACACGCTCACGAAATTCGTCTTTGTGCATGTAATCAGCTATAGATAAGTCCACCAAATTGACGAACTTATCGCCATTCAGTAGGTCATCCACCACCAGGATATCGCTAATCCCTTGCTTATTCAGGCCGGCCACCAGATTACTTCCGATAAAACCAGCTCCGCCTGTTACTACGATCATTGCAATTCTCCTGCTGTCACAATGGATGTGCCTAACTTACCTACTACGATGCCGCCGGCAATATTTGCCCAGTTCATAGCATCGCTCCACGATAATCCTGCCGCTTTAGTCACTGCCAGCGTCGCCAAAACGGTATCACCCGCACCCGATACATCAAACACTTCTTGTGCTTGAGCATCAGCATGAAAACGCCCTTCTGCCGTAAAAATGGTCATGCCCTGCTCTGATCTCGTGATCAGAATGGCCTCCAACTCCAAAGCCTGACGCAGCGCTTGCGCACGCTCTTCCAACTCAGCCTCGCTATGCCATACCCCTACTGCTTGCGACATTTCCAAGCGGTTAGGCGTCAAGATAGTAGCGCCAGTGTAGCGCACGTACTTGTCACCTTTAGGGTCTACCAACACGGGAATACCGCGTTTTTTGGCCAAAGCGATGAGCGACTCTACCTGCGCCAAACAGCCTTTAGCGTAATCAGACAAAATTACTAGATCGTGTTCAGCGATAAGTCTTTCTGCTTGCTGCTGCAATACATCTAAAATCGCAGCAGAAGGACGCTCTTCAAAGTCCACACGCATCAACTGCTGCTGGCGTCCCAATACACGTAGTTTTAACGTAGTGGGCATCTGAGCATCACGCACCATTTTCGTGCAGATCCCAGCCTCTTGAGCGCGCTGCTCTACCGCATCGGCAGTCACATCATCACCCACCACACCCAATAAGGATACGTGAGCACCAAGAGCTGCCACGTTACGCGCGACGTTTGCCGCACCGCCTAACCTATCCTCTTGACGGCCCATCTTAACCACAGGCACTGGCGCTTCAGGAGAGATTCTATCTACGTCGCCGAACCAATAGCGGTCCAGCATCACGTCACCAATAACCAGCACCTTTAACTGCTGAATTTTTTCTGCTGGAAAAGCAGTCATCGCATTTCCTCCAGACGCTTGGGCGCATAGCTCTCCCAAGAGTTACAACCCGGACATTGCCAATAATAATGCTGCGCTTCAAAACCACACACATCGCAGGAATAACGATCCAAACGTTGTGCATGTTTATGTACGACTTTGTACAACAAGCTCAAATCTGCCCCTGCCACAACTTCGGCTGCCGCCGCACCGGGAGGGATAGACTCATAATCTGGTACACGTAACGTGTGGTCGGCATGCTTAAGCTCTGCTTCCAGCATACGATCCAACCCCAACAATAAAGGTTGTTCGCGCAACGCAGAACGAGAGAATGCCCATGCACGTATATGACCTTGCTGTTCACGCAACTCTTTGAACACCACGATAAACACATCCAACGAAGGATGCAGTTCATAGTGCGCCTTCAACTGAGATAAGCCTTCAGCAGCCACACCCAACTGTGTGCAACATTGCATGAAACGTGCCGCCACTAAACCTGCATACTCAGGAGCAATACTCATGGCTTCTAGCAAGTAGCGTCGCTGTGCTTGTAGATCACCTTTAGCTTGCGCCAAATGACCTTGCAGCATGCATATCCGGGCTCTAGAAGCCACACTACCGCGTTCCTCGCCTAGCTCTTCAGATGCTTGCTCTGCTGCCTCTAAGGCTTTCTCGGCCTTTTCTAGATTAGGCTCACGTCGTTTCAGTGCAGTCTCTGCCTCCTCACACTGGTAATGCACCAGTTGCGGCACAGGCTCATCCACCAACGTGCGCAAGTAATGCACAGCAGCAATAGCTTTAGGCCAGTCGTGTTCAGATTCATAAATCCGAATCAATGCACGGGCTGCATCCAACGAGTAGCGAGTATCCAATACGGCTTTAAATGCTTCTTCTGCCCTATCTAGCAAACCAGCTTTGAAGAAGTCTTGCGCCAATTCATATTGCGCAGCATCTTTATCGCTCTGCGGCAAATCTGAACGCGCCAACAAACTTTGGTGAACACGAATGGCACGCTCGATTTCGCCACGACGTCTAAATAAGCTACCTAGCGCAAAATGCAACTCGGTAGTTTCAGGGTCTAGCTTAGCGACTTCCACAAACGCATCAATCGCGCGATCAGGCTGCTCGTTAAGTAGAAAGTTCAGACCTTTAAAATACGAATTCGGCAAATTTTTTGACTCAGACAACAGTTGTCTAAAATCAAAACGCGCTGCCAGCCAACCCAGTGCAAACAGCACAGGAAATATTATGAGCCACCACGGTTCAAAATCCACGCACCCAACTCCTTATGCTACTTACAGAGGCGTAACCACATCAGCAACTTCATTACGTTCAGCAACTATAGGCTGACGTTGCTGACGCTCTAAACGCACAATTTCCTGTTTCAACTTGGCTACTTCACGACGCTTACGCAATATCGCCAGCACCATCAACAGCACACCGATGAACAACCCTACGATTAATGCCGTCAGCATCACCACTACTAGGGGGACGCCCGTAATCATATAGTTGGCAAAGAAGTGCACATCTACAGGCTCGGTATTTTTCAGTGCAAACAACAACACAATCACAAAAACCAGCAGACGCAATACCCAGACTAGATAGCGCATGTCATGACTCCACTTTATTGGCAAGAAACCATTGTAATTTGAAATTAGCTTCTACGCCCATACGCAAAACAGGCCCTACGATGAGGGCCTGTTTTTTTTCAGACGGACTAGCAGATCTTGCAGTGCTTTTCTCGTTAGCTTTCTGATGAAGCCTCAGAGCGCTTTAGCTCTTCCAGATACGCTGCATCTACACGTTCACGCAACTCTTTACCGGCTTTGAAGTGTGGCACCTGCTTAGCAGGTACTAGCACTTGCTCACCAGAGCGAGGGTTACGCCCTACACGAGGAGAACGCGTAGATAGCGAGAAACTACCAAAACCACGTATTTCGATACGTTGACCGTTCGCCAAGGCTTGAGTCATTGCATCTAACATAGTTTTGACCGCGAGATCCATATCACGCTGAGCCAACTGCGGGTAGCGGTTGGCCAGCAGTGTTATCAATTCCGACTTAGTCACGCTGATTAACCGTCGTCGCGCTGCTGCTGATCCAATTTGGCACGCAGCAGAGCACCCAGGTTAGTTGTCCCCGAAGAAGCGCTAGCTTCGGAAATGCGCTGCATGTTGTCAGCGGTATCAGCGTTATCACGTGCTTTCACGGACAGTTGGATGCTACGAGCTTTACGATCCACGTTCAGGATCATTGCCTCGATTTCCTCGCCTTCTTTCAGCACGGTTGTTGCGTCTTCAACACGACCAGCTGCCAGCTCGGAAGCACGCAGGTAACCCTCAACATCAACGGACAGTGTAACCACAGCGCCTTTGGCTTCTACGGATTTCACTACACCGCTTACTACAGCGCCTTTATCGTTTGTAGCAACGTAGTTGTTGAATGGGTCGCCTTCCAACTGTTTGATACCCAGAGAGATACGCTCTTTCTCGGTGTCGATACCCAGCACAACGGCGTCAACTTCTTCGCCTTTCTTGAAGTTGCGAACGGCTTCTTCACCTGTGTCTGTCCAGGACAGATCGGACAAGTGAACCAGACCATCAATACCACCGTCCAGACCAACGAATACGCCGAAGTCAGTGATGGATTTGATTGCGCCACGTACTTTATCGCCACGTTTGAAGTTCACTGCGAACTCTTCCCATGGGTTAGGACGGCACTGTTTCATACCCAAAGAGATACGACGACGGTCTTCGTCGATATCCAGAACCATAACTTCAACTTCGTCGCCCAGCGTAACCACTTTGCGAGGATCAACGTTTTTGTTGGTCCAATCCATTTCGGATACGTGTACCAGACCTTCGATACCGTCTTCCACTTCAACGAATGCACCGTAGTCGGTCAAGTTAGTTACTTTACCGAACAGACGTGTACCTTGTGGGTAACGACGTGCCAGACCGATCCAAGGATCTTCGCCCAGCTGTTTAACGCCCAAGGAAACGCGGCTGCGCTCTTGGTCAAATTTCAGCACTTTAGCTTCGATTTCTTCACCAACCTGCAGAACTTCGGATGGGTGACGAACACGGCGCCATGCCATATCTGTGATGTGCAACAGACCGTCGATACCGCCCAGATCCACGAACGCACCGTAATCGGTGATGTTCTTCACGATACCCTTGACCACTACGCCTTCGGTCAGGGTTTCCAGCAGTTTTTGACGCTCTTCGCCCATGCTTGCTTCCAGCACTGCACGACGAGACAACACAACGTTGTTGCGTTTACGATCCAGCTTGATCACTTTGAATTCGAAGGTTTTGCCTTCGTAAGGAGTGGTGTCTTTTACTGGACGCAGATCAACCAAAGAACCCGGCAAGAATGCACGGATACCGTTGGTCATAACTGTCATACCACCCTTGACCTTGCCAGTTACCGTACCGTTTACCAGTTCGCCGGATTCCAAAGCTTGTTCCAAAGCCAGCCATGCGGACAGGCGTTTAGCGCGGTCGCGGGACAGAATTGTGTCGCCGTAGCCGTTTTCGAAGGAATCGATAGCAACAGAAACGAAATCGCCTGGTTCAACTTCCAGTTCGCCCTGATCGTTCAGGAACTCTTCCAGAGGAATCAGAGATTCGGATTTCAGGCCAGCGTTAACCAACACGTAGTTGTGGTCGATACGCAGAACTTCAGCAGAAATAACTTCGCCAGCTTTCAGGTCTTGGCTTTTTACGCTTTCTGCAAACAGGTCGGCAAAGCTTTCGCCGCCAAGAATATCGGTAGTAGTTGAGGACATTAACAATCCCATATCAGCCATTTCTGGCTTCTAAATAAACACACCGGAACCATTTCCGGTGGAGTTGTAAAACGCTGACGTTACTAGCAGCCAGCACCAATCAGGAACGTTGCCAAAGCGCCAACACTTTCGCCACCGTTTCTTCAATACTTAAGTGTGAAGAATCAATGGTTACAGCATCTGCCGCAGCAACTAGCGGGGCACTCGCTCGGGTGGTATCCCGCAAATCGCGTGCCTGCAAATCTTCCAAAAGACTCGTAAGACTAGCAGAAATTCCTTTTTCCATCAACTGTTTGTAGCGCCTCTCGGCTCGGATTCGGACATCCGCCACAAGAAAAATCTTTAAGGGTGCATCAGTGAAAACCACGGTGCCCATATCGCGACCATCAGCGACCAGCCCCGGCATCACCCTGAAACTACGCTGACGCTGTAGCAACGCCTCACGCAATCGAGGGTACGCCGCAATTTTGGATGCCGCATTACCCACGTCTTCTGCGCGTATCGCATCAGCCACCAGCTGACCTTCTAACACCGCACCTTGCTCGCCAAAGCTCACATCCAAATGCAGCGCCACATCTGCCACAGCAGCTTCGTCATCTAAGGACACGTTTTTTTGCAGCGCTGACAGCGCTGTCAATCTATACAGCGCACCGCTATCCAGCACATGCCAACCCAGCGCTTGCGCAACTTGGCTCGTAATAGTGCCCTTACCTGAAGCGGTAGGGCCATCAATAGTAATTACGGGTACTACACTCACGCGCTCACCAAACGGTTAAAGACTGAAAAATAATCGGGGAAAGTTTTGCTCACGCAGTCTGGGTCGAGGATATTCACGCCCACAGGAGAAAATGCTGCCAGCGAAAAACACATAGCGATACGGTGATCATCGTAGGTATCTATATCAGCGTACTGCCACTGCCCTTCTGCGATGGGCCATACGGTTAGCCAATCAGGCCCCGACTCTACCTGAGCACCCAACTTCTGCAGCTCTGTGTGCATGGCATGAATACGATCCGTTTCTTTGACACGCCACGAGGCAATATTCCGTAAAGTACACGGACCATCCGCAAACATTGCCAACGCCGCCGCTGTCATTGCCGCATCAGGAATTACATTAAAATCCAAATCAAAGGCTTTTAAACGCTGTCCATTCGCCACTTGCACGCCACGCACTTCCATTGCATGCGCTTCAAAGCGCACCTCTGCGCCCATGGCTTGAATGACCTTAGCGAAGTCCACATCACCTTGGGTAGATGCTGAGCCCACGCCTTCAATGCGCAGTGGCCCACCACCAATTGCACCTAATGCCAAAAAGTAAGAGGCAGAAGACGCATCGCCCTCTACTTGAAAGTCACCTGGCGACACATAGTGCGCATCGGCTGGCACGGTAAAACGCTGCCATGCCTCATGCTGAACCGAAACACCAAAGTCTTGCATCATCGCCAAGGTAATGGCGATATAAGGCTGAGAAATCAGCACGCCTTCTACCTCTATGTGCAACGGCTGCTGATGCACTGCCGTCCACAATGGCGCCGCCATCAGCAATGCTGTTAAGTACTGGCTGGATACATTGCCTTTAACGCGTATGCAGTTTTCAGCGCGCAATGCCCCTTTACCTATAGCCAAAGGTGGGTAGCCTTCGTTACCCAAGTAGCGCACATCAGCACCAGCGCTACGCAATGCGTCCACCAAGTCACCAATAGGACGTTCGTGCATACGGGGAATACCGCTCAAGGTGAACTCTCCACCCATGAACGCCAAGGCCGCGGTTAAAGATCTGAAAGCCGTACCGGCGTTGCCCAAAAAGAAATCGCCCTTGAGGTGCGTAAAAGGCATTTGACCACGCACAACTAATGCGCTGTCAGACTCCTCTACGCTCACACCCATCTGGCGCAATGCCGCTTTCATCACTTTGGTGTCATCGGACTCCAGCAAACCGAATAAGCGTGTTTCACCTTCTGCCAGCGCAGCTAACAGTAACGCACGATTCGAAATGCTTTTTGACCCGGGCAATGTCACTGTACCTTGCGCCTGCTTCACTGGCGTCAAGACCAGATTCTCTGTTCTACTCATAATCCACTCCTACCCGCCCACAGCCGGCGAGCCAACGCAGCACGCTCGAGGAAGTCCTCTAGAGCCGCCCCATCCTCGTTGCGCAACGCTTGCTCTGCTTGAGCAAATGCTTGCTGCACCTCTTCCAATTCTTGTAATACGGCTTCGCGGTTAGCTAAGAAAATATCTCGCCACACCTCAGATGAGCCAGCAGCGATACGGGTGAAATCCCTAAAACCACTACCCGCCACAGCGAAGCGTGAGTCAGCATCAGGTGCCATAGCCACCTGCCACATAAATACTGATGATAAAAAATGGGGTACATGGCTCACCGATGCCAATACCCTATCGTGCACATCAGGTAGCATTAATAGGACTCGTGCACCACACGCCTTCCATAGCGCCACCACTTTATTGCGAAACGACTCAGGGTTTTCATCTAAGGGAGTCAAAATGACGTTACGGCCTTGATAAAGTTCGGCTGTTGCAGCCTGCGGCCCTACCTTCTCAGCCCCTGCAATAGGGTGCCCCGGTACGAACTGGGCAATTTTGTCACCCAGCGCCTGACGTGCCGCCTGCACTACATTCATTTTTGTACTACCCGCATCCGTGACAACAGTATGCGGTTGCAGGTGCGGTTCCAGTGCACGTAGCACCGACTCCGTCGCACCTACTGGCATGGTCAGCAAGATCAGATCCGCTTGTTGTGCGCACTCTTCTAGACTTACCACTTCGTCTACAAGACCTAGCTCTTTAGCTACCTGCACACTTTGAGGGTTGCGACCCGTACCCAGAATACGCATATTGGGATACTGCTTGCGCAACGCTGCTGCCACTGAGCCGCCTATTAACCCAGGCCCCACAATCGCCAGCGTACCTAGTTGCGCCATGTAGCCAACAGTCGCCTCCCCTCTCTCCATACCTGCTCTCTTTATTGTGCTGGGTAAGAACCCAATATTTTGAAGAAAGCCACTGTTTGCTTCAGCTCAGCCAAGGCTTGCTGCATGGCTGGCTCATCTTTATGGCCTTGCAGATCCACATAAAAATAGTATTCCCATTGACCTGTACGTGCAGGACGCGACTCCAAGCGAGTCATGGAAACACCATGCTTAGCCAATGGCGACAGCATGTCATATACCGCACCAGATTTATTAGGCACAGCCAGAATAATGCTAGTTTTATCTCTACCGCTAGTCAAAGGCTCTATGTTGCCAATAGTCAGAAAACGGGTGCGGTTATGCGGATCGTCCTGTATACCTTTTTCTACTACCGACAACCCCCACACCATCGCAGCAGAAATGCTCGCAATAGCAGCCACATCATCGTGCTCAGAGGCCAATCGTGCAGCCTCAGCATTGCTGGAAGCAGGCTCACGGCTAAGTTCAGGATGGTTACGCATCAACCAGGACTGACATTGTGCCAATGCTTGAGGGTGGGCCATTACTTTGGTCACACCATCCAGATTGCCACTTTTGGTCAGCAAGTTGTGATGAATATTCACCGAATGCTCACCCAACACTTTCAGCGGTGAGTTCAGCAGCAAATCCAATGTACGGTTAACAGCACCTTCTGTGGAGTTTTCCACTGGCACGATACCCACATCGGCTTGCCCTGCCTCTACCGAGCGGAACACTTCATCAAAGCTGTCGCAATAAACGTTGCTGATGAAATGTCCGAAGTGTTCGTAACCCGCTTGCTCCGAGAACGAACCCTGGGGGCCTAAACAGGCCACGCGCAGCACGCTTTCCAAACCACGGCAGGCAGAAATAATCTGCCCCCACACGGCTTGTACGGATTCTGCAGTAAACGGCCCTTTATTCACCCCTTGCAAGCGACGCACAATCATGGCTTCACGCTCAGGCTTTAAGATCGCATCTTCGGCGTCGTAGTTCTGCTTAACCTTACCCACTGCCAAGGCAGCCTGAGCACGCTCATTGAGCAGTGCCAGGATACTTTCATCAATGCGGTCGATTTCGGCACGCCACGGCGCTAACTGTTCTTGCAAAGTTTTAGCCATGACGCTGCTCGAACTCCTTCATGAAGGCCACCAAGGCTTGCACACCTTCTAAAGGCATAGCGTTGTAAATAGAAGCACGCATGCCACCAACACTCTTATGCCCTTTCAACTGCAACAAACCTTGTTTGTCGGCTTCAGCCAAGAACACAGAATCCAATGCGGCATCATGCAACTGGAACGGCACGTTCATACGTGAACGATCGCAGGTTTGTACGCCATTTACGTAGAAGGAGGATTGATCCAAGTAACCGTACAAGGTTTCCGCCTTAACGATATTGGCTTTCTCGATGCTGTCTACACCACCTTGTTGTTTCAGCCATTTGTAGACCAAACCAGCAATGTAAATGGAGTAGGTAGCCGGAGTATTCACCATAGATTGGTTAGCCGCTAACAGCTCGTAGTTGAATACGTGTGGGCAAATAGCATCTGCCGCACCCAACAACTCTTTACGAATCACCACCAGCGTCAAACCTGCTGGGCCCGCATTTTTCTGCGCACCAGCGTACAGCATATCAATGCTGTCGAAATTAAATGGTCGAGACAACAGGTTAGACGAGGCATCCACCACCAGAGGCACGTCAAAACGTGGCCACTCATTGTGTTCCACCCCACCAATAGTCTCGTTACTGCAGACGTGGATATACGAGGCATCAGACTGCAAATGCCACGTATCCACAGCAGGGAACCACGCAAAAGGTTTGTACTCACGGCCATCAATTTTGGCAGCGGCCGCAGAGCTAGCTGCCACATTGATATGACCAAACTGAGTCGCATCTTGCTGCGCCTTAGATGACCAGTTACCAGAGACGATATAGTCCGCTTTGCGTCCGGGTTTCAGCCCTAACAAATTCATAGGAACGATGGCATTTTGGGCCTGTGCACCACCCTGCGTAAACAGAACAGCGTAGCCCTCGGGCACTTGCAGCAAATCACGCAAATCAGCCTCGGCTTCTTGCAGAATCTGCATAAACTCTTTACCGCGGTGGCTCATCTCCATAACGGACATGCCACTGCCCTGCCAATCCAGCATTTCTGCTGCTGCACGTTCTAGTACTTCCACCGGCAAGACGGAAGGACCCGCTGAAAAATTCCACGGACGCATCATTGACTCTCTCTATTCATTCCCTTCATCAGCAGCTAAAGACGAGGTATCCCCTGTTTCGGTTGATCCTGCAGCATCAACCGTTTCGTCACTTTCTTCATCAGCCTCTACGTCATCTGTTTCAAGAATGCGGTAGACACCTGACAATTTGCTCTCTTCGTCAACGCTAATCAATGTGACACCCTGAGTGGAGCGGCCCATTTCACGAATTTCATCTACTCGTGTACGAACCACCACACCAGAGTTGGTGATCAACATCAACTCGTCACTTTCTTTCACCAACACCGCACCAACTAAGTCGCCATTGCGGGCAGAACATTGGATGGCGATCATGCCTTTGGTGCCACGACCGTGACGTGTGTACTCTTCCAGTGCAGTACGTTTACCGTAACCGTTAGCAGTAGCCGTCAGTACCGATACGCGTTCAGCTTCTTCGCCTTCTTGTGGCTCGGCACCCTCAGGGTCGGCCACCAGCAAGGAAATCACGTTCTGACCGTCCTCTAGACGCATACCGCGTACGCCACGTGCTGTACGCCCCATAGGACGTACATCACCCTCATCAAAGCGCACTGCTTTACCTGCATCGGAGAACAACATCACATCATGCTTACCATCAGTGAGCTGAGCGCCAATCAAGAAGTCGCCCTCGTCCAGATCAACTGCAATAATGCCGGCTTTACGTGGATTGGAGAAATGCGACAACGGTGTTTTCTTCACTGTACCTCTGGAGGTAGCCATGAAGACAAACTGATCGTCACTAAACTCTTTAATGGACAATACGGCTGTGATTTTCTCGTCGTCAACCAACGGGAACATATTCACGATTGGGCGGCCTCTGGAGTTACGAGACCCCTGTGGCACTTCCCATACTTTCAGCCAGTACAAACGCCCATGATCCGAGAAGCACAACAACACGTCGTGTGTATTAGCCACGAACAACTGATCTACCCAGTCGTCTTCGCGCATAGTCGTAGCAACCTTGCCTCGACCACCACGACGTTGCGCACGGTACTCAGACAACGGCTGACTCTTCACATAGCCCGCATGCGACAAGGTCACCACCATATCCATTGGCGTAATCAAGTCTTCGGTGTCTAGCTCGGTAGCGTTGTGCTCGATTTCAGAGCGACGTGCATCTTTATCGGTACGGGAGAACTCTTCTTTAAGCTGCAACAGCTCGTTGGAAATAATTTCAGTCACACGCTCAGGACGGGACAAGATATCCAGCAAGTCGGCAATACGCGCCATGATTTCGCGGTATTCGTCGACAATCTTGTCTTGCTCCAGACCAGTCAAACGTTGCAAGCGCATGTTCAGGATTTCCTGAGCCTGCACTTCGCTCAAACGATACTGACCATCATTTTGCAAGCCAAAGCGAGCAGACAGATTATCAGGACGGTACGCAGCACGCCCACCAGGCACACCACTGTCATCAGCACGCGACAACATGTCACGCACCAAGGTGGCATCCCAAGTGCGGGACATCAATTCTTCACGAGCCACAGGTGGTGTAGGTGCTGCACGAATAATGCGAATGAACTCATCGATATTCGCCAGCGCAACCGCCAAACCTTCCAGAATATGGCCACGTTCGCGAGCTTTACGCAGTTGGAACACTGTGCGACGTGTCACCACTTCGCGACGGTGCATCAAGAAGTACTCCACCAGTTGCTTCAAGTTCAACAAGCGTGGCTGGCCATCTACCAGAGCCACCATGTTCATACCGAAGGTTTCTTGCAACTGTGTGTTCTTGTAGAGGTTATTCAGAATAACCTCGGGCACCTCACCACGTTTAAGTTCGATAACCAGACGCATACCGTCTTTATCGGACTCATCACGAATATCAGAGATACCTTCAATTTTTTTGTCGTTAACCAGATCGGCAATACGTTCTTGCAACGATTTCTTGTTGACCTGGTATGGCAAGGCATCGATCACAATCGCCTGACGGCCATTGCTACGCTCAATGTCTTCAAAGTGTGCGCGTGCACGCATCACCACACGACCACGGCCTGTGCGATAACCTTCACGCACACCAGACATACCGTAGATAATGCCGCCCGTAGGGAAATCAGGAGCAGGGATGTAATCCAGTAGGTCGTCTACCGTACACTCTGGATTTTTCAGGCAGTACAAACATCCCTCTACAACTTCACCCAAGTTATGAGGAGGAATGTTCGTCGCCATCCCCACCGCAATACCGGAGCTACCGTTTACCAACAGGTTAGGCAAACGGGAAGGCAGCAGCGCAGGCTCTTGCTCGCTACCATCATAGTTAGGGATGAAATCCACAGTTTCTTGGTCTATATCAGCCAGAATCTCGTGGGCAATTTTTGCCAGTCGGATTTCGGTATAACGCATCGCCGCCGCGCTATCACCGTCGATGGAGCCGAAGTTACCCTGCCCATCTACCAACATATAGCGCATGGAGAAGTCCTGCGCCAACCGCACAATCGTGTCGTACACAGCCGAATCACCGTGAGGGTGATACTTACCAATCACGTCCCCCACAATACGGGCGGATTTCTTGTAAGCGCGGTTCCAGTCGTTGTTGAGCTCGTGCATCGCAAACAGTACTCGCCTATGCACTGGTTTCAAACCATCACGCACATCAGGCAGAGCACGTCCAACAATTACGCTCATTGCATAATCAAGATAGCTGCGACGCATTTCCTCTTCCAGAGATATTGGAAGAGTCTCCTTAGCAAAGGAATCCATATGAAAGGTCTTTATAGATATAAGTTAAGCAAGAAGCTGGCCGTTCTCGGTCGAATAAGAAATTCTAGCACTTACTGAGCCCCTATATGGAATTGGGCTCGATATTCGTCACAGACGATTGACTTTGACCCTTCGTCAGACTTTACTCAGCCCAAACTCGCCCTCTTGTTGCCCAAACCCAACAGATTTTGAGCATATATGCATTTATTACCCTCATCAGGCGTTTATGCCTAAAACGCGCTTAACTTAAGGCCTACAAATGACTTAAGATTCCAGCTAACAAGCGTGAAACAGGGCTTAATACTAGGCATCATGCGTAGTCTTGCATATACTGGTTCCGTTACATATAAGCGGCGGGAGTTCGCTGCGGTCACTTAACAGGCATTAGCTTAAACGAGGAGAAACATGAACAAAACCTCCAAAATCGCACTTGCACTCGCCTTTGCGGCAGCCACAGCCACAGGTACTGTGTCGGCACAAACTGGCGAAGTTAACAACTGGCAAAATCCATTCGGCAACGTATGGATGAACGGCACGAACGAACTGTGCTGGCGTGATGCATTCTGGACACCAGCAACAGGTATTCCTGGTTGTGACGGCGTACCAGTTGCTCAAGCAGAAGCCCCAGTTGTTGCTCCTACAACTACTAAAGTTGTTCTGAGCGCAGACACATTCTTTAACTTCGACAAATACAACCTGAAACCAGAAGGCCGTCAGGTTCTGGATCAAGTTGCTGAACAAGTTCGTGGCCTGCAACTGGAAGCTATCATCGCCGTGGGTTACACAGACTCCATCGGTACTGATGCTTACAACTTGAAACTGTCACAACGCCGTGCCCAAACTGTTAAAGATTATCTGATCAGCAAAGGTATTCCTGCTGACCTGATCTACACAGAAGGTAAAGGTAAAGCCGATCCAGTTGCTACAAACAAAACAGCTGCTGGCCGTGCCGAAAACCGTCGCGTTGAGCTGGAAATCGTGGGTCTGCGTAATCAGTAATCCACACGTAGCCATCTGTCTTACGACAGAGTCTAAACAGGCTATACTAAAGGCTCCGCATTTTGCGGGGCCTTTTTCTTTGCTATCACCGTATTTCCTATGAGCACACTAAACAGCGTTAACGTAGATCCCGCAGAAATAGAAAAATTCAGTGCTTTGGCCTCTAAATGGTGGGACCCCACCAGCGAATTCAAACCACTACACGCGATCAACCCTCTGCGCTTATCGTGGATTCTGGAACACACCGGCCCGCTGGCAGGGAAAAAAGTTCTGGATGTTGGCTGTGGCGGTGGCATTCTGACTGAAGCCATGGCTACCCACAATGCTGATGTAACCGGCATTGATTTGGCTGAAAAATCACTTAAAGTAGCGCGCTTACACAGCTTAGAAAGCGGTGTACCCGTGAACTACCAAATGATCAGTGCCGAAGCTCACGCTGCGGAAGCCGCTGGCCAATACGACGTAGTTACCTGCATGGAAATGCTGGAGCACGTACCTGATCCCGCTTCGATTATTCAGGCCTGCTCTACTCTGGTTCGCCCCGGTGGTTGGGTATTTTTCTCCACCCTTAACCGCAATCCCAAATCTTTCTTGTTTGCGATCGTAGGGGCTGAGTACATACTCAAACTGCTACCCGCAGGTACGCACTCTTACTCCACATTTATCAAACCACATGAGCTGGCACGCAGTGCACGTGAAGCCGGTTTGAGCAATATGGACTTGCGTGGCTTAGAGTACAACCCGCTCTCACAGCACTACTGGCTGTCACGCAACACTTCCGTCAACTATCTACTTGCCACACGCAAGGAAGCATAAGTAGCAACATGGCAACGTCTAAGCTTGTACTGTTTGATTTTGATGGCACGCTGGTAGATTCAGCACCTGATTTGGCTGCGGCTGTAAACCGCCTGCGCCACGACCGCAATCTACCCCCACTCCCTTATGAACTGCTGCGTCCAGTTGCCTCACACGGCGCTCGTGGCCTATTAGGCACAGGCTTAGGGTTAGATACCGAACATCCTGATTACCTCGTAGTACGCCAACAGTTCTTGGACTACTATGCTGAAGACATCACCACGCTGAGTCATCTGTTTAACGGCGTAGACGCCATGCTGGCAGGCCTTAAACAAAGCAATTTGCCTTGGGGTATTGTGACCAATAAAGCCATAGGCTTAACACGCCCTATCATGGCTAAATTTGAGCTAGATGTGGAGTGTAAGGTGTTAGTCGGTGGCGATAGCACCCCTTATCTTAAACCCAACCCCGCATCTCTGCTTCTGGCTACCAGCACCTACGGCATCGCGCCTGAACAGTGTATTTATGTGGGCGATGACCTACGTGATATACAAGCAGGTAAAGCCGCTGGTATGCCCACCATTGTTGCTGCCTACGGGTACTGTAAAGACGACGACACTGTCCCCACCTGGGGTGCTGATGCCATTGCTAACAACCCCGAAGAACTGCTGCAACAGTTGCAAGAATGGGGCAGCAAAGCCTAAAGCACACCACCTAAGCGCCTGACCTCACAGGCGCTTAGTGTATATACCGCTACTTCATTAACAAGAAGCCTGCTGTTTTCTTCTGATCTGCAGAAATATTCTTGCTGTTCATCAGCTCATCCAGATCCTGCATCGCAGATGCTACTGCGCCACTCAATGCCGCCACCTCTCCCTGCAGCCTAGACACCTTCTGCTCTTTCTCACTCTCAGACAGTTTCTGATCCGCCATAACCTGCTGAAGCTCTAGCTGCTTTTGCTCTAACTGCTCACGTAACTCGCGTATACGTTTCAGTAGTCCCTTCATCGTATCGGGTAGGTCGCTGTCGTCTATATCTGCATTTTTATTTTGCTCTGCTTTTTGATGTTTAGCTGCTGCATTCAATGCCTCAGCTGAAATGCTAATACGTACACTTTCACCAATAGGCTGTACCGCAGATACTGATAGAGTTCCATCCAATATGCGTTCTTGTTGAGGCAACGATGCTGCCTCACTACGATTATGATCCAGCACCGTCGCAGACACCGCCAACAGCGAAGAAATAGGCATAAAAACCTCTAGTTAACACACAAAAAATGCCGTACCGCCATGTGAAACGGTACGGCATCATAACGACCTTTTTTGATTATTATTTAGCTATTTTGCCATTTATCAGCTAACCAAAAGGCGCAGGATAAGGTTTTCGCATCAGTAATACGACCATCTTTGCACGCCTCTAAAAACTCCTCTACAGGCATGCTGAACACATCTAGAAATTCGCCATCATCTAGTTGTCGTGTACCGGCTTGTAGACCTGTAGCAAAGTAAGCGTAGAGCACTTCGTTTGAATAGCCTATAGCCAGATGGATTTTCCCCGCCAAATGCCATTCACTGGCGGTGTAACCGGTTTCTTCTAACAGCTCACGTTGGCCACATACAAATGGATCCTCGCCTGAATCCAGTTTGCCAGCAGGAAGCTCAATCATGACTTGCCCTACGGGATGACGATATTGGCGCTCTAACAGTACATGTCCGTTATCCAGCAATGGAATCACCACCACAGCCCCTGGATGCACTACATAGTCACGAGTGCTTTGCCCACCATCAGGCAAACGTACAGTGTCTCGTTTCAGTGTGATGAAGCTTCCTTCATGCAGCGTTGTGCTTTCCAGCAATTCTTCAGTTAAATGCGTAAATTCAGCGTCTTGATCCGTCGTAGTCGGTTGAGTCATTGTATTTTCCATTACCAGAATATGTACTAGCGTCTACGCGACGCACCCCCATCACTATACCGTTTTCAATTGCAGAGATTATGTACCTAACGAGAAATATCTTTGCAGTCTCCACCACAAGCACATCGTCTACCTATTTGCGTTGCTGGTTATCTGTAGGCATTTGTGCATCCCCAACCACCCACGGCAAGGGCACGAAGATATCTTGTTTGGAATATGAGGTGTGAAACGCTCCTAGCTCTACCGGTGGAGTTGTCTCATGCTTAGGCACCGTCAGCGCACATCCTGCTAGTAATACATTCATCACCACACCCGCCACACCATACATATAACGCCGCATTATTAATCTCCTCGCAATGCCCGTAGCGCTAGGCAGGATTCTTCAAAAGGAATAACTCTCAGCACGTTATTGCTGTAGAAACACGGCCGCAAAGGGTAGTCACTCAACTGAGTGCTGAGCAATACTTGTTGCACCACATCCGGAAAATTTCCTTGCTGAGTGAACGGACCACTTAACGGAATCTCTACACTTACCGCCCAATGCTCATCATTAAAAACCCATGCGGCATCATGGGCCCAACGCTGTATGAGTTGTTTAAGACTCTTATCGCTAGTCAATGAGGCAAATACACTCGGTTGCTGCGCTGAAGCTGATGAAGGCGACGATTTAGCATCCACAACCTGCTCCCCTATCCTCTCGCCACCTTGAGTTAGCGTTGCACTGACTGGCTCAGAAAGTGCACTTGACTGC
>SRSN01000380.1 GCA_004791645.1 Alcaligenaceae bacterium 429 | reverse complement strand
ATATATTGTTGAATAAAAAATCTACCACCCTCTTCCTATATAAGGGGTTAACTCGTCCACTTCACCGGAATTTTCAGATACGACACGCCATTATTTTCAGGCTCGGGTAAGTTCCCTGCTCGGATATTCACTTGCACCGATGGCAGCAACAGCACCGGAGCAGCCAACGTAGCATCACGTGTTTCGCGCAACGTTACATAGGCGGTTTCATCCACCCCGTCGTGTATGTGAATGTTCTTGGCTCGTTGCTCAGCCACCGTGGTTTCCCACGCATATTCATCACGCCCTTCTGCTTTGTAGTCATGGCACATGAACAAACGAGTATGCGGTGGCAACGCTAGTATTTTTCGTATGGACTGGTACAACTGCTTGGCACTACCACCGGGGAAATCTGCACGAGCCGTGCCGTAATCTGGCATAAACAAGGTATCGCCCACAAACACAGCATCGGCAATTTTGTAAGCCACACAAGCCGGTGTATGACCAGGCGTATGCAAGACCTCTATACGCAAATTGCCTAAGGAGAGCACCTCGCCATCGCTCAGCAATGTATCAAACTCCACGCCCTTACCCGACACATCATGCACATTGAACACCTCGCTAAAAATGCGCTGCACCGTACAGATATGTTCGCCTATCGCTACCTTCGCCCCTGTGTGCTGCCTTAAAAATGGCGCTGCACTTAAATGGTCCGCATGCGCATGTGTTTCCAAGATCCACACAATCTTCAAACCTTGCTCGGCAGCATAATCCAGCAATTTCTGTGCTGAGCGCGTAGACACCGCACCACTGCGGTGGTCGTAGTCCAAAACAGGATCAATCACTGCTGCCTGCTTAGTCGCGGGGTCAGACACCACATAACTCACGGTATAAGTGGGTTCATCAAAAAAAGCCTGTATATGAACAACATCCTTAGACATGGCA
>SRSN01000379.1 GCA_004791645.1 Alcaligenaceae bacterium 429 | reverse complement strand
TTCAGCAGGTTCCAGAAGTTCATGAACGGACGCACGGGCAACGAGAAAGCACCACTATTGCTCTTGTTCGCTACAGCAATAGGCGGAATGCTCATCAGGTAGGCATACAGCGCATCTATATCTTCAGGCGTGGTGATGTGCGTGAAGATATATGGCATAGCAGGGTATAAGTTGCCTTTTGGTGCCACACCATCTTTCAACGCACGGTGAAAATCCGCGCGAGTGTACTTGCCTATACCGTAGGTAGGGTCGGGAGTGATGTTGGTGGAATACAGCGTACCAAACGGCGTATCAATGGCCACACCACCGGCAGCTTTAGGGCCTTGAGGTTGAGAGTGACAGCCAAAACAGTCGCCCGCCATGGCCAGTTCGCGGCCACGAGGAATCAACTGCTGCATCTCATCGGCGCTTAACGGCTTATCGACGCCGGGGGCAACGCTGGTGCTGCGAAATGCACCTAGCAAGATGGCAATACAGACCACCACTGCCACCAGAATCACGGTAATGATTACTTTACGTAGCATGTTGCCTCCTTAGTCAATCACACAGCCGGGCGTTGCCAGAGCAACTTCCTTTACGGCTTCGTAATAACGTACATAGCCAGTGCAACGACAGATGTGGTCGTTTAAGGCTTCTTCGATAGCGCTTTCCAGATTGGCACGTTGCACGGGTTTGCGTTTGAGGCCATCCAGAAACACTGTGGCACCGGCTACAAAACCGGGCGTACAGTAGCCACACTGGAACGAGAAGTGATCAATAAAGGCTTGCTGTACTGGTGTTAAGGCCTCTACCTTGCCTAGCTTGTCGTATTTAGCTTGGCCTTCAATAGTCGTGATGGACTTGTTATTGAAGTAATGCGCGCTAAACACACAGGTGCGGCTCTCGGTGGTAGAACCATCTGGGTGGTTTTCTACGATGGTACAGGCATGGCAAATGCCTT
>SRSN01000378.1 GCA_004791645.1 Alcaligenaceae bacterium 429 | reverse complement strand
ATCTAGTAACCATTATTCTTACAATGAATAATTTACGCCGCATAGACCTAAATCTCTTACTATGCCTGCATGCCTTACTGGAAGAAAAGCACGTATCACGTGCCGCCAGTAGGTTGCATAAAAGCCAACCCGCTATGAGCCATGCGTTGGCACACCTGCGTCGCATTTTTAATGATCCTTTATTAGTAAGACGAGCAGGCAAACTCACGCTGACCAGTACAGCAACGGATCTGTTGCCGTTGCTAGACCAGGCGCTCAATCAGCTTGAAACCCTATTCCAAGCCCCTACTTTTGATCCCACACACGAAGCACGTAGTTTTAGGCTGGCCATGTCGGATTATGGTGCACGTATTATCCTACCTACGCTGGTGCGCACCTTACGCCAGCAAGCCCCCCATATTGAGTTGCTGATTAGCCAAGGTAGCCGTGAAGCCATGTTGGCGCAGGTGATGGATGCGGAAGTCGATATAGCTTTAGGAGTGTTCCCCACTGGGGTAACACCAGCCCTCAAACAGCAGATACTGTTTGAAGAAGCCTTTACCTGCGTCGCTGATGCCTCTACCTTAAATGGCACAGGCACACTGACGTTGGATGAATGGCTTGCCCGCCCCCATGTGAGCGTCGCCATGCAGCCGCATTTAAACAATGAAATAGATGTGGCCTTACAAGCGTTGGGGGCCAAACGCCACGTGATGGTGTCTTTGCCGCACTGGGGTGTTGCTAACACTCTGATTGCTGGCACCGATTTAATCTTAACCGTGGCGAAGGGAAACCTGAGCCCTGAGGGGTTGATACCACCACTATGCAGCTTTGCACCGCCATTGGATATCGCCTCGTTTAACTTTGTACAGGTGTGGCACACACGTAGAGATGCTGATCCAGCCCATCATTGGTTACGCCAACAAATAGCGCACATTGCTCAACGGCAAACGTAGCTCTGGATGTCTTATGCCAGAGCTACGTTTGCCGTTGAGCAA
>SRSN01000377.1 GCA_004791645.1 Alcaligenaceae bacterium 429 | reverse complement strand
GTAGATATGCTTTTTACTATATTGATAACTCTTGGCCCTATATCATTCTCAATTTTATCTTTACTTAACACGAACTCGGCCGCACTACAATCCACCACCAGATAATTTCCATCTGTATCGGTAAATGGTACAGCTACGCCATTAATACCTTTTTTCCACTCCCCTGTAGATACACAAAAACCGTGCAACCTATAGTCGCGCAACGCTTGCATGATCCCTTCTTCAGTTTTAGCCCAACCATGTAAATCTAAGTCTCGTAATTGTGCTAATACTGCATGACGCTGCTCCTCGGGCAATCCCGCCAAATAAGCCCTGCCCATAGATGTACTAGCCAGTGGCAAGCGCACACCCACATCACTATGACGCGACTCCAGCACCGAACTACCACGTATGCTATCTATGCATACCATGCTCTGCCTATCCCCCATTCCTACAGAGACTGTAATTTGTGCATATTCAGCTAAGCGCTGTAGCAGCGGCCTAAGCTTATCGCGCACAGGCAAGCTGGACAAAAACACGTGCCCGAAAGACACCACACCTATACCCAATGAGTACTTGGAGTGCTTTGGCGAAAACTCTAAGTAGCCCAACCTCACCAACGTACCGGCCAACCTAGCCACAGAGGGCTTGGGGATACCTGAACGCCGGGACAACTCGGCCACTCCTACGAAACGCTCATCCGTACCAAAACACCTCAACAACTCAAAGCCCCTACCCAGCGCATACACAAAACTGCGTTCTTTAGGGCTATCTGCCAGCCTAATAAAATCGTTCCTCTTATAGCCCCTCTTCATATGGATGATCCCGTAATTATTATCAATTCATTCTTTCATCCAAATAAATTTACAGTCAACGAAAACACCATTTCGTTCCGCCTATCAAAACACAATCATCTAAAGTTTTGCTAGATGGAACTCTATCTCTTTACACAGCCATTACCCTGATTTTCCATCTACCACTTCTACTGCTTATTTATTAT
>SRSN01000376.1 GCA_004791645.1 Alcaligenaceae bacterium 429 | reverse complement strand
ATATCATTCATATTACTTCTCATTATTTATAGCAAGGCATGGCATGATCATCATCCACTAACATTTAGTTACCAATAGGAGGCAAAACAACCTACCACACACACCGCCTATCTAGGTTTCTATGCGAAAAAACATCGCCTAGTCCGCCTTAAAACAAAGCCACACTAGCAATAACTGATTATGATGGTAGCGGGCCCTTAGGCCTGCATGAATCAGCAACATCAGAGTAGAGAATGTACATGAAGCCCTCCCCTAAAATTCTCGTCATTATGGGTAGCGTACGCCTTCAGCGTATTAGCCCTTTACTAGCAGACTGGGTAGCATCAGTAGGACGACTATGCATACCCGAAGCCGTGTTTGAACTGGTGGATTTACGTAATTGGCCTTTGCCTATGATGGATGAGCCTGCTATACCTGCTCACGGTGCAGGTTATCAAACACCTCAAGCTCAAGCCTGGAGCAATAAAATTGCCCAAGCGGATGCTTTTGTTTTTGTAACCCCCCAATATAACTGGGGCTATCCGGCCGCATTAAAAAATGCGCTAGATCATTTATATACAGAATGGCACCACAAGCCCGCTTTTATTGTGAGCTACGGTGCTCATGGTGGTGAAAAATGTGCAGCACAATTACGGCAAGTATTAACGGGGCTTAAATTAAATGTCACCCAACAACATGCCGAGTTAACGCTCTCTAATGAACAAATCTTACGTAATGACGGCCATATAGGCTTACCTGACGCCGTACAAAGCCAAGAAGCAGCGTTACAAGCTGGGCTAATGGAACTACGCAAACTCTTGCAGTAACGATACCAATACATCGCCATTAACATCTGTGTCACGGTTATGGCACAACTCCAGACGGCCTACCCTTTTGCGTAGGCCGTCTGCTCGTTTACAGCCAAAAATCAGATGGTTAGTGTATTTTCCTTGCGGCTAAAAACACCTGCTTATGTGCATCCCAAGCCTTAAAAAGTACTTTTCTTCGTATAAAAATC
>SRSN01000375.1 GCA_004791645.1 Alcaligenaceae bacterium 429 | reverse complement strand
GCCCAAGCTATACCCGATCTCACACGGCGCCTGGTGGTACACGGTGTAGACACCGCTGCGCGGTTGGCGCAACAGGCAGTGCTGTATCACGAGGGGGTAACGGCAGTGCCAGAAATGGCATCAAGTTATTCGCTATCCATGGCCAGTGGCTTTCAGGTGGCGATGTTGGTGGCTGGTTTACTGAGTGGCGTCAGCGCTCTGTTGCTGTGGCTAAGCCGACGCTGGGTGAAAAGCGTGGGGCTGCAAACCGTGCAAGCCTAAACAGTGTTGCTCAGGTGTAACGATAGAACGTAGTCAATGTGGGCTTGATGTCAGAACAGAGGCAGATTTGTTAAGGTGATTCTTTAGCTTTTCTCTTTCTTTATACGTATCAGGCGGCGCTATGACTACTCTTTCTTTACCCACTTATGATGATGTTCAAGCTGCCGCACAGCGTTTAGAAGGTTACGCGCATCGCACACCGGTAATGACCTCTAGAACCCTTAACGACTTATGGGGCGCTGAGGTCTTTTTTAAATGTGAAAACTTGCAGCGCATGGGGGCCTTTAAGTTCAGAGGTGGGTTTAATGCATTGGCCAAATTTAGCCCTGAGCAGCGTAAGGCCGGTGTAGTAACGTTTTCATCGGGTAACCATGCCCAAGCGATTGCCTTGTCGGCACGTATTTTGGGTATACCTGCCACCATTATCATGCCGCATGATGCGCCAGAGGCTAAGGCAAATGCTACGGAAGGCTATGGCGGTAAGATTGTCCGCTACGACCGTTACTCTGAAGACCGTGAGCAAATTGGTCGCGATTTGGTAGAGCGTTATGGCTACACCATGATTCCGCCTTTTGATCATCCAGATGTGATCACAGGCCAAGGTACAGCAGCCAAAGAACTGTTTGAGGAAGTAGGTGAGCTGGATGCCTTGTTTACCCCATTGGGTGGCGGTGGTTTGCTATCGGGTACGGCGTTATCCACGCGTGCACTATCACCTAACTGTGCCTTGTATGGTGTAGAACCAGAAG
>SRSN01000374.1 GCA_004791645.1 Alcaligenaceae bacterium 429 | reverse complement strand
TTTTTGGCGGTAGAGAGAGTGCTCATCATCATAAACGTAAAAAGTAGGTAGAACAGTATACCTACTTTATGAATATCACGCTACGCTGAGTTCATTCATAAACATGCAGAGTAGGGCATGTACCTTGGGCTGCAATTGTCGTCCTATGGGCCACAGCAGGTGCAGTGCTAAGCCGTCGGTGGCAAGCTCAGGCAGTAGGGTAACAAGCTCTCCACGAGCGAGTTCGTCTTTGATGAGCCACGTGGCAAGTTGGGCTATGCCTAAACCAGCTTTGACGGCTTCGACTTGTGCCTCGCCATTGGCAACGACGATACGACCTTCCCTAAAGCGGCGTTCTACATTGCCCGTGCTATGAGCCAGTAGCCACGGGCTGGTGCTGCCATCTGCTTTGCCATACAACACAGCGTCGTGTGTGAGTAGGTCGGCGAGAGTGCTCGGTGTGCCGTGGGTGGCAATGTAGTGAGGTGAGGCGCAGAATACTAGGCGCTCTTTACCTAGGTAATGATGCCCAATGGATTCTGGCCATTGTTCGGGGCCGCCTATACGCACAGCGATGTCTATGTTGTCATCGTGCAAGTCAGAGAACCGGTCAGTGAATGAGACCTGTGGTCGTAGGTGGGGGTATTGTTTAGCAAATGCCAACACCGCTGGCCATACATGTAGACGCCCAAAGGTGGCAGGGGCGTCTAGGCGCAAGCGACCAGTTGGTTCATGATGGTGGCTGGCCAAGACAGACTCAGCTTCTTTTAGCTCACGCAACACCCGTTGGCAGGTGGTGTAGAACGCTGCGCCGGCATCCGTAAGTGATAACCGTCTAGTGGTACGTTCAAATAAGCGTATGCCCAGACGACTTTCTAAACGCGCTACGCTTTTACTGACTGCAGAACTAGTGAGGTGCAGTTGATCTGCCGCTGCAGTAAAGCTGCCAGCATCGGCCGTGACCACAAAATGCTCTATGCCTTTAAGGCGCTCTGTTTGGTTCATCGCGCATGCCTTAATTGGTGATTAATATTCCAAAATAATAAGAAT
>SRSN01000373.1 GCA_004791645.1 Alcaligenaceae bacterium 429 | reverse complement strand
TCGATACCGACCTGCCAGAAGCTTCGATTACCATCGACACCATTGCCGGTGACGACGTGATCAACAAGGCTGAGTCCGAGTCCGACGTGACCATCACTGGTACCGTGGGTAAAGACGTCAAGGCTGGCGACACTGTCACTGTGACCGTGAACGGCAAGGATTACACCACCACCGTTAACGCTGACGGCAAGACCTGGAACGTAGACGTTCCTGGTACCGAACTGGCTCAGGACAGCAATGTTCACGCCAAGGTGGAAACGGAAGACGCCGCCGGCAACCCAGCGAGCGCTGAGGCTGACCGCGGCTACGGTGTAGACACCGACCTGCCCGAAGCTTCGATCACGATCGACACCATTGCCGGTGACGACGTAATCAACAAGGCCGAGTCCGAGTCCGACGTGACCATCACTGGTACCGTGGGTAAAGACGTCAAGGCTGGCGACACCGTCACTGTGACCGTGAACGGCAAGGACTACACGACCACCGTTAATGCCGATGGCAAGACCTGGAACGTGGATGTTCCCGGCTCCGAGCTGGCTGCTGATTCGAACGTACACGCCAAGGTTGAGACTGAAGACGCTGCAGGCAACCCAGCGAGCGCTGAAGCTGACCGTGGCTACGGTGTCGATACCGACCTGCCCGAAGCTTCGATCACCATCGACACCATTGCCGGTGACGACGTGATCAACAAGGCTGAGTCCGAGTCCGACGTGACCATCACCGGTACGGTTGGCAAGGATGTGAAGGCCGGTGACACCGTGACTGTGACCGTGAACGGCAAGGACTACACGACCACCGTGAACGCTGATGGCAAGACCTGGAACGTAGACGTTCCTGGTTCCGAGTTGGCTGCTGATTCGAACGTACATGCCAAGGTCGAGACCGAAGACGCTGCGGGCAACCCAGCCAGCGCTGAAGCCGACCGTGGCTACGGTGTGGATACCGACCTGCCAGAAGCTTCGATTACCATCGACACCATTGCCGGTGACGACGTGATCAACAAGGCTGAGTCCGAGTCCGACGTGACCATCACTG
>SRSN01000037.1 GCA_004791645.1 Alcaligenaceae bacterium 429 | reverse complement strand
CTCGCTAGGCCAGGAATTAAGCAAAGAGCCCGTTCCACGTATACAGGGACTGGGCTCTTTGCTTCATGCCGGGCCTAGCGAGTTAAGCTTCTTGTCGAACCAGAAGCTAAAAGGGCAACTAGCCACTACAAAGGCCGCTGCGGTCATTCTAACGACTGCAGACTACCAGTCTTTGGATAGTGAGCCACGTTTTGCGGTGGTGTTGTGTGAGCAGCCGTACGCGATGTACGCGTTGCTGGCGCAGTGGTTTGACGAGCATAGACTGAATAATCTGCCCAAAGGCATTCATCCTACTGCAATGGTTGATCCGTCAGCAGTCGTGGGTGAAAACGTCACTATTGGTGCTTACACCGTGATTGAAGCTGGTGTGCAAATAGGCAAAGGAACACGCATTGGCGCAGGCTGCAGTATCGGTGCAGATAGCGTTATTGGTGAGGACTGCTTATTGCATGCACGCGTAGTCTTGTATCATCAAGTGCGCATGGGCGATCGCTGCATTCTGCACTCTGGTGCGGTGCTTGGTGCTGATGGTTTTGGCTTTGCGCCAGACCCACGACAAGCCGGTGCTTGGGCAAAGATCTCGCAGATTGGTGCAGTGGAACTGGGCAATGATGTGGAAATAGGCGCGAACACGACTGTTGATCGTGGAGCACTAGATAACACTGTTATTGCTAATGGCGTGAAACTGGATAACCAGATCATGGTAGGCCATAACGTTCACATTGGTGAACATACGGCGATTGCTGCGTGTACAGGTATTGCGGGCTCTACGCATATTGGCGAGCGTTGCATTATCGGTGGTGCAGCTATGTTCTCTGGTCATTTGCACATTACTGACGAAGTGCAGGTTTCAGGCGGTACTGCCATTACGGCAGATATCAAAGAGCCTGGTCATTACACAGGTGTGTTCCCGTTTGCGGACCACCAACACTGGCAACGCAATGCAGCCGTATTGACGCAACTCGCGACTTTACGACGCCGCCTACGTGCGTTGGAACGTGAAAACAATAACGAATAGCAAATATAGGATAAGTCATGGAACTGGATATTAAACAAATTATGGAACGTCTACCACATCGTTACCCGATGCTGCTGGTAGACCGAGTGTTAGAAATGGTGCCGGGCAAAAGCATTGTGGCTATCAAAAACGTCACACTGAATGAGCCTTTCTTTACTGGCCATTTCCCACATCATCCAGTTATGCCTGGCGTGCTGATTATCGAAGCAATGGCGCAAGCAGCTGCTCTGTTTTCTTTTGAAGGGCATCCGGAAATTAATCCAGCCAGCCAAAAAATCGCTTACTACTTGGTAGGTGTGGATGGCGCACGTTTCCGTAAACCTGTTGTGCCAGGCGATCAGCTGCGTTTGGAAGTGACTGCAGACCGCATCAGCCGCACTATGTGTAAATACACAGCAAGAACCTTGGTAGAGGGTCAAGTCGTGGCCGAAGCTAAGTTGATGTGTGCCATCCGTATTTTGGAAAAAGACGACCAATGAGTCTAATACATCCTACCGCAATCATTGCACCTGGAGCGTGTCTTGCAGATGACGTTCAAGTAGGTGCATACAGCATTATTGGTGAAAACGTAGAAATCGGCGCCGGCACAGTGGTGGGTTCACACTGTGTTATCGACGGTCATACCACTATAGGTAAAAACAATAATTTTTACCGTTTTTGCTCTATTGGTGGGATGCCTCAAGACAAAAAATATGCGGGTGAACCTACACGCTTGGAAATCGGTGATGGCAATACCATACGTGAGTATGTGACCATCAATACCGGTACTACCCAAGACGTAGGCGTGACTCGTGTGGGCGACGATAACTGGATCATGGCGTATGTGCATATTGCACACGACTGTCAGATCGCCAGCCATACCGTGATTGCAAACAGTGTCCAGTTTGCGGGTCATATTCATGTGGGTGATTGGGCCATTATTGGCGGGCTGACTGCCATACATCAGTTCGTACGTATTGGTGCGCATTGCATGATTGGTGGCACTAGCTCCATACGTCAGGATGTACCTCCTTATGTGATTGGTGCGGGTGATCCGTTCCGCCCTGTGGGGGTGAACTCTGAGGGCCTGAACCGCCGAGGTTTTGATGCAGCGGCTGTGTCCAATGTTAAAAATCTCTACAAGTTGCTGTATCGCCGTGATCTCAAAGTAGAAGAGGCGTTAGCGCAAATGAAGGCCTTAGATCAAACGCCAGAAACAGCCATTATGGTTGACTTCTTGGAGCAGTCACATCGAGGTATCGTTCGCCCATGAGCGGCCTGAATATTGGGATGGTAGCAGGGGAGCCTTCTGGTGACCTGCTGGCCTCGCGTATTCAGCGAGGGTTGCAGCACGAGGATCCAAATGCCGTGTTTAACGGTATTGGTGGTCCTGAAATGACTGCGGCAGGGTTTAATGCTTGGTATCCCATGGACGCCTTATCGGTGTTCGGTTATGTGGATGCCTTAAAAAGCCTGCCTCGATTACTCAATACGTATTACGGTGTGCGACGACGCTGGCTGAAACAACGGCCGGATGTGTTCGTAGGCATTGATGCGCCTGATTTCAACTTACGCATGGAATCAGATCTGCGTAAAGCAGGTATTGCAACTGTACAGTTCGTGAGCCCGTCTATTTGGGCGTGGCGCTACGAACGTATTCATACCATTCGTAAAGCCGTATCCCATATGCTGGTGTTATTCCCTTTCGAGGTTGAAATCTACAAGAAAGAGGGGATACCAGTTACGTATGTTGGTCATCCGTTGGCGCAAAATATTCCTTTGGTTCCAGACCAGAAAGCGGCGCGACAACGATTGAATATTCCTGAGGATGTGAAAATTCTTGGGGTACTACCAGGCAGTAGAAAATCAGAAATTATGCAGTTGGCCCCTCGTTTTCTGCAAACCGTACAGCGGTTGCAAAAAGACGACCCTACTTTGCATGTGATTGTGCCGGTAGTGAATGAGGCTAGACATCAGCAGTTTCTGGAAATCCTACGTGATAATCCCGTAGACAATCTGCGCATTGTCACGGCAGACACACAAGCACCTACGTTACTGCAAGACGGTGGTAGTAAGCCTGTGGCGTGGGATGTGATGGAGGCCAGTGATGCTCTGTTGGTGGCCAGTGGAACAGCAACGTTGGAAGCGGCACTGTATAAGAAACCCATGGTGATTTCTTACGTGTTGACTCCCATGATGAAACGACTCATGGCGTGGCAGTCAGGCCAAGAGAAACCGTTGCTTGATTGGATAGGGTTACCTAATATCTTGAGCCAAGATTTTGTGGTTCCTGAGCTGCTGCAAGATGATGCTGAGCCTGAGAAATTGGCTAAAGCATGTGAAAAAGCGTTGAATGATAGCTCATGGCGCCAAGGTGTAGAGCAGAAATTCCAGCATTTACATGAAGTATTGCGCTTAGACACGCCAAAGCTGGCGGCTGAAGTGATTATGCAGGTGGCACGTGAACGCTGATTTATCGCAGCTATTGCAGTCAGGGTCGTTGGTAGCAGGGGTAGATGAAGCAGGGCGTGGGCCATTAGCTGGTCCAGTTTTTGCTGCCGCTGTTATCCTAGATCCGAATCGCCCTATAGACGGGCTAACAGATTCTAAAAAACTCACCGCTAAAAAACGCGACTATTTGGCCGAGCTTATTCGAGAGCAAGCCTTAGCGTGGAGCATTAGCAGCGCTAGCCGTGAAGAAATTGATGAGATCAATATTTTGCAGGCCACTATGCTGGCCATGCGTCGTGCGTGTGAAGCACTTCCGGCACAACCTGAACTGATCTTGATTGATGGTAATCGTGTACCTGAGGGCTTAAACGCTCCTGCACGTGCGGTGATCAAGGGCGATAGCCAAGTACAAGCTATCTCTGCAGCGTCTATTCTGGCTAAAACGGCGCGTGATGCCGCGTGTTTGCAGATGCATGAGCGTTACCCTCAGTATGCATTTGATCAACATAAAGGCTACGGTACAGCGCTGCATAGCGAGTTGTTGCGTGAGCACGGGCCATGTCCTGAACACCGACGTAGTTTTGCTCCGGTGCAGCGGGCATTAAACGATAAAGCATCATCATGATTATTGAGTCGCGCCAGAATCCTACCTATAAACGTTTACAACGCGTGGTGGAAGGTAAACGTCCTGCTGAGGGCGATCTACCTGTCTTGTGGCTGGAAGGTCCCAACCTGTGCCAAAGCTGGTTGCAGCATTACGGCACGCCTGAAATGGTAGTGGTAGATGCGGAGCGCGAACCGCTTTCAGACTCGGTACAACGCTTAGTGGATGCGGTGCCTATACGTCAGCAACTGATGCTGAGCTCTAGCCTCATGAAAGGCCTCTCTAGCGTAGAGCAAGGGCAGGGCATAGCATTTGTAGTGCAACGCCCAGTAGTGCCTGCGCAACCTGTGCTGAAGAAAGCTGCATTGTTGTTGGATAGAGTGCAAGATCCCGGTAATTTGGGTACGTTGTTGCGCACGGCGGCGGCAGCTGGCATAGGAGATGTGTTTTTGTCAGTGGGTTGTGCTGATGCATGGTCGCAAAAAAGCTTGCGTAGTGGGCAAGGCGCACATTTCGCGTTAGCCATTCACGAAAACCAAGATTTGCAGGCATTGTTGAAAAATGCCGAGGTGCCTGTATATACAACGATGCTAAGTGATAAGGCGCAGTCGCTATTTGCTTTGGAGATTGCCAAAGAAGGGGCGTGGTTGTTTGGCAATGAAGGTAGAGGAGTGCATCCTGACTTGGTGGCGCAATCACGCCATCAGGTATTCATACCGCAGGAAGCAGCTGTGGAGTCATTGAATGTGGCAGTTGCGGCGGCTATTTGTCTGTTTGAGCAACGCCGCCAGCATCTGCAAGGCTAAAAGCCTTAGTACAACATACGGCGGTTAAGGCCGATCTCTTCCAGGATTTTGCTGGAAATTTCCTCAATAGAACGGCTGGTGGTAGATAGCCAGGGGATGGCTTCCATGCGCATCATACGTTCAGCATCAGCTACTTCATCAATACATTGTTGTATGGACGCGTATTTACTATTGGGGCGTCGCTCGTTACGTACTTCGGCCAAGCGTTCTGGCTGAATGGACAGACCAAACAGTTTGTTGCGGTAAGGAGCCAGCGTAGCAGGTAACGTGTCGCGTTCGAAGTCTTCAGGGATAAGAGGGTAGTTGGCGGCCTTAACGGCGTACTGCATGGCCAAGTACAAACTAGTAGGTGTTTTACCGCAACGGGATACGCCAACCAAGATCACATCAGCCTGTTCTAAACCCTGTACATATTGTCCGTCGTCATGTGCCAATGTGAAGTTAATGGCTTCGATACGGTTGTTGTATTGTTTAGACAGTCCATTGCTGTGAGAGCGGCCAACGGAACGGCTGGATTTCACACCTAGAGCACGTTCAATGTGGCGCAAAAATGAACCGAATAAATCTAAAAAAGTGCAGTTGGATGCACCCACGATTTTGGCCATTTTAGGGTCTACCAAGGTGCTAAACACCAAGGGCTTCACATTCTTCTCTTCGGCACAGCGATTAATGCGTTCAGCGACATCCTGAGCCTTTTCGATGGTGTCAATGAAAGGCATACGCACCGCCTCGAAATTGAACTGGTCGAACTGGGAGAGGACGGAATGCCCGAAGGTTTCTGCTGTGATACCAGTGCTATCCGAAACTATAAAAACGGTACGTTTGATCAGTGACGATGTCATAACTAAAAGGGCACACAAAAGCCTATTAAAAGGTACAATTCCAGAGATTAACAGTGACCTCAAATCCGAGCAAGGCAAGTTTGCTTAGTGCGCGCTGCGGTGCAGCACATTAAGCAAACACGCTTTTTTACTATTAAGGTGACTTTTATGTCTTATGTTTTGCCATTTGAAACACTCCGTATGACGGACGTGGACACCGTAGGGGGCAAAAACGCCTCCCTAGGGGAAATGATTAGCCAGTTGGCTGGTGCTGGTGTGCGCGTGCCAGGCGGTTTCGCGACCACAGCGGAAGCCTTCCGTGTGTTCCTGAAAGCCGATGGTTTGGATCAGCGTATTGCTGACCGTCTGAGCAAATTGGATGCTGACGATGTACGTGAACTAGCAGTAGCTGGTGCGGAAATCCGTAAATGGATCATCGAAACACCTTTCCCAGCAGAACTGGAACAGCAAATCCGCGATGCTTTCGCTAAGTTGGATGCAGACGGTAAAGGCTCTTTCGCTGTGCGTTCTTCCGCTACGGCAGAAGACTTGCCTGACGCGTCTTTCGCTGGTCAGCAAGAAAGCTACCTGAACGTGGTAGGTATGGACGACGTACTGGAAAAAATCCACTTGGTATTTGCTTCCTTGTACAACGACCGTGCGATTTCTTACCGTGTACACAAAGGCTTTGCTCACGCTGAAGTGGCATTGTCTGCGGGTATCCAACGTATGGTGCGCTCTGACAAGGGCAGCGCTGGTGTGATGTTCACCATCGATACCGAGTCTGGTTTCCAAGATGTAGTATTTATCACTTCATCCTACGGCTTGGGCGAAACCGTTGTGCAGGGTGCTGTGAACCCTGACGAATTCTACGTGTTCAAACCATCCTTGGCTGCGGGTCACTACCCTATCATTAGCCGTCGTATCGGTTCCAAACTGTTGAAAATGGAATTCGATCCACTGCGTGAAAGCGGTGAGTCCGTACGTACCGTTGATGTACCTGTGAACGAGCGTAACCGTTACTCCCTGAGCGACGACGAAGTAATTGAATTGGCAAAATACGCCACCATCATCGAAAAACACTACCAACGCCCAATGGACGTTGAGTGGGGCCGTGATGGTATCGATGGCAAAATCTACATTCTGCAAGCTCGTCCAGAAACCGTTAAGTCTCAGCAAAGCGCAAACGATGTACAAGAGCGCTACAGCTTGAAAGCAACTGGCGACGTGCTGGTAACTGGCCGTGCTATTGGCCAGAAAATTGGTTCGGGTACAGTGCGTTTGGTTGGCGATGCCAGCGAAATGGATCAAGTTAAAGCCGGCGATATCTTGGTTACCGACATGACAGACCCTAACTGGGAACCTGTGATGAAGTTGGCTTCTGCTATCGTAACAAACCGTGGTGGCCGTACATGTCACGCTGCGATTATTGCGCGTGAATTGGGTATTCCTGCGGTAGTGGGTTGTGGCAACGCGACTGACGTGCTGAAAGCAGGTCAAGAAGTGACTGTATCGTGTGCAGAAGGCGACGAAGGCCGTATTTACGACGGTTTGCTGGAAACACAGATTGAAGAAGTACGCTGGGGTGAAATGCCTGAAGTGGGCTTGAAAGTCATGATGAACGTGGGCAACCCACAATTGGCTTTTGACTTCGCTCAGATTCCTAATGCTGGTATTGGTCTGGCTCGTCTAGAGTTCATCATCAATAACAACATTGCGATTCACCCTAAAGCTGTGTTGGATTACCCCAATGTAGACAGCGAGCTGAAAAAAGCTGTTGAATCTGCTGCGCGCGGTTACGCCAGCCCACGTGCTTTCTTCGTTGAAAAATTGGCTGAGGGTGTAGCGACATTGGGCGCTGCTTTCTATCCAAAACCAGTGATCGTACGTTTGTCCGATTTCAAATCCAACGAATATCGCAAATTGGTTGGTGGTTCCCGTTACGAGCCAGAGGAAGAGAACCCAATGTTGGGCTTCCGTGGTGCAGCACGTTACATCTCTGACGACTTCGAAGAGTGTTTCCGCATGGAGTGTGAAGCACTGAAGAAAGTACGTGATGAAATGGGCCTGACCAACGTGGAAATCATGGTGCCATTCGTACGTACACTGTCTCAAGCAGAGCGTGTAGTGAACATGTTGGCTGCTAACGGTTTGGAACGTGGTAAGAACGGTTTGCGCGTCATTATGATGTGTGAAGTGCCTTCTAACGCTATCTTGGCTGACGAGTTCCTGCAGTACTTTGATGGTTTCTCAATCGGTTCTAACGACATGACTCAGTTGACTCTGGGTCTGGACCGTGACTCCGGTATGGAACTGTTGGCTGCTGACTTCGACGAGCGCGATGCTGCAGTGAAATTCATGCTGAGCCGTGCTATTCAAGCGTGCAACAAAGCAGGCAAATACGTAGGTATTTGTGGTCAAGGTCCTAGCGATCACCCAGACTTGGCTGAGTGGTTGCGTGACGAAGGTATCCAATCCTTGTCGCTGAACCCTGATACTGTGGTTGATACATGGCAGCGTTTGGCTAAGTAATTAGCAAAAGCGTTTCTAGGGTGTATCTATCCCGTTAAAAAGAGCCTCTTTATGAGGCTCTTTTTTTATGCCTACAGATTGTTGCGAGTTATGACGATGCTGAATACACGGTAGGCTGTAAGGTAGTTTGTTAAAGTAAAGAATGTTTATCTGTGCAACGGTAAAAAACATATGAGCACTATGCTGATACGATGTCATCGTTGAGTAGAAAAGATAGATTATGCTAGTGATGACACAGCTAGATGAGTGAGTGATGGTGTACTTTTAAAGGGTGAACGATGAACAAAATCGCGCCAGTAGTCGTAGTTGGTGGTGGGGCAGGTGGGCTTGAGTTAGCGGCTAAATTAGGACGTCGCTTTGGCCCGGAAAAAGTATATTTAATAGACAAGATGGATGAGCATATTTGGAAGCCCTCGTTGCACGAGGTGGCTGCCGGTACGCTAGACATTCACCGTGAAGGCTTGTCGTATTTCATGCTGGCGCGTGATAATGGGTTTACGTTTGTACCGGGGCGCATGCACGCGCTAGATAAAGAGAATAAAACCATTTCGCTTCAAGCAGTGCGTAATGCTGAAGGCGAAGAGATGTTGCCTGCACGCACGGTTGAGTATGGTGTACTAGTGATGGCAGTAGGAAGCAAATCTAATTTCTTCAATACGCCAGGTGCGGAAGAGTTTGCCATTGCACTGGATTCCACACATCAAGCAGAACGTTTTCGTATGCGTCTGCTGTATGAATTGACTAAATCTTCTCGTGTGAAAAGTGCCGATGGCGACGTTGGCCCCTTAGAAATTGCTATCGTAGGTGGTGGGGCTACAGGGGTAGAGTTAGCGGCAGAGTTAATGGAGGCCAATGCCAGTTTGCAGGCCTACGGCACACACACCTTAGACCAAGCTAGATCATTACATATCACGCTGATTGAAGGCGCTGATCGTGTGTTGGCGGCGCTGCCACCTAAAGTGTCATTACGCGCCACACAACTGCTGCAAAAGCGTGGTGTCACAGTACATACTAGCGTGCGCGTTAGTGAGGTGCGTAAAGGTTTTCTGCAGGACACTAATGGCACAGAGTACCCGGCTGATTTATGCGTGTGGGCGGCAGGGATTAAAGCTCCTGCTTTCCTGACAGAGCTGGGCCTAGAGGTAAATCGCATTAACCAACTGGTGGTGAACGATCATCTGCAAACAGCAGACTCGTATATCTATGCATTGGGGGATTGTGCTCAAGCCCCATGGGGGGAAGAAGCTGGCCAGTATTTACCTGCAAGGGCGCAGGTGGCTCACCAACAAGCCGCTTACCTCATTAAGGTATTAGCGAAGCAGCTTAAGGGGCTTCCAGCGCACACCGAAGCCTTTGACTACAAGGACTATGGGTCGTTGGTCTCGGTGGGGCACAGCAAGGGCGTAGGCAGCCTAATGGGAGTTTTGCAGGGCCGTAGCTGGTTTGTGGAAGGCTTGGTAGCCAGAACCATGTATATGAGTCTGCACTTGATGCATCACATGGCTATTTTGGGTGTGCTGCGCACGGCATCGATGGCGTTGGGTAGGTTGTTGTTAAAACGCTCTGCGCCGCGCGTCAAACTGCATTAAACCAGAGGCAGGACTGCGATAATCAGTCCTGCTCAGTACGGCGACGACGGGTGTCGTGTTTCATTAAACGCTCTTGTTCACGCGCCCAGTCACGATCACGCGAAGCATCACGTTTATCGTGGTGCTTTTTACCTTTACCCAAGCCCACATCCATTTTGATGCGCCCACGCGTAAAGTGTAAGTTCAGAGGAATCAGTGCGTAACCGCGCTGTTCTACGCGCCCGATTAGCTTGCTGATTTCTTCCTCTTTTAATAAAAGTTTGCGTGTACGTGTAGCGTCGGGGACAATATGGGTCGACACTGTAGGTAAGGGGCTGATATGCATGCCGATTACCCAAAGTTCTGCATTGCGGATGATAATGTAGCTTTCTGCAAGCTGAATATGGCCGGCGCGAATGGCTTTCACTTCCCAGCCCTGCAGTACCAGTCCGGCTTCATAGGTTTCTTCGATGAAGTAATCGTGTCTTGCTTTACGATTGTCGACGATGCTCATGTAGTTATGGTCCAACCTTGAATGATTTAATCAGTATTATTCTCTTATTATCCCTTGTTCGATGCATACAGTAAAACGTTCTGTCTTGGTTCCCTTCACTTGTTCTCAAATGTTTGATCTGGTTGCGGATGTAGCACGCTATCCAGAGTTCATGCCATGGTGTGGTGGTACAGAGGTTAAACAGCAAGATGAGCATGGGATGGAAGCCTCGGTAACCATCAGTATTGCTGGTCTAAAGCATACTTTCAGCACGCGTAACAAGCATGATTATCCCAATCGTATCCAATTGAGTTTGGTGGATGGTCCGTTCTCGGAGCTTACTGGCGTATGGGAGTTTATTGCATTGGGCGAAGATGGCTGTAAGGTGAATTACGTGATGGACTACGCGTTTTCCAGCCGTACCTTAGAAATGGTAGTTGGCCCTATTTTTAATCGTGTGGCGAATAGCTTCATTGATTCTTTTACTCGCAGAGCACACGATTTGTATGACTGATACACACGCTGCGATGATGATTACGGTAGAACTGTTGTATTTGGCGCCTGAGCGCCAATGGAAGAAAATAGTACAGGTAGCAGAGGGCTCTACGGTAGAGGATGTGCTCGCTAACGTTGCTTGGCAAGAAGAGTGCCCCGAACTTCAGGGGCTGCCGTATGGCATTTTCGGTGAGCTAGTGAGTGGCACGCAAGTAATGCAAGACGGCGATAGGCTAGAGTTCTACAGAGAACTTAGCTTCGATCCCACAGATTCCAGACGACGACGCGCTGAGCACAAAGCACGTAGTCTTGCCGAGAAACAAGGTAAAAAATCATTGAGTGCCGCAGCAAGTATGTTGTTGCACAGTTCCAGAAAGAATTGATATGCCGTTATTAACGTTTACGCATGACTTGGGTGATGGCAAGCATGCTTTTGGTGAATTGGTTTTAAACAGACCGCAGGCCTTAAACAGTACCAATCTAGAAATGGCAGAGTTGCTAAGCAAGCAGTTGTTGGCTTGGCAGCATGATGATCGAATTGCCTTTGTGGTTATGCGAGGCGAAGGCGAACGTGCTTTTTGTGCTGGTGGCGATATTGTGTCCATCTACCGTTCGTTAACAGAGCATCCTGATGTAGCACAAAATGGCGATCACTACGCCTATCAGTTTTTCCGCGCTGAATACAGCGTAAATCACTTGCTGCATTACTACACGAAGCCAGTCGTAGCATTGGGGCAGGGTGTAGTCATGGGCGGTGGTGTGGGCCTTTTTATGGGGGCTAGTCACCGCGTGGTTTTCCCCACTACACGTTATGCCATGCCTGAAGTGGGTATAGGCTTGTTCCCTGATGTGGCGGGTACCTACTTGTTAGGGCGTTTGGCGGGTGGTGTGGGTGAGTTCCTAACGCTGACCGGTAGTAGCATTACCGCGCAAGATTGTGGGTTTTTGGGCTTGGCTGATTGGTATATACAAGATTTGGATGCCAAGAAAATCGTAGAAATCTTGCCTAGCTTATTACCCACGGATTTGGGTAATCCTACGTTAGCCTTGAATGCTGCTTTGCGTAGTTTGAGTACGCCTTACCAGTTCGAGGAGTCGGCAGTATGGCAGAACTATGATGTGCTACGTAAACTGGCAAATCCAGTATCAGTAGAAAGCTTTTTTCAGGATGCAGAAGAGCTAATATCGCAGCAGAAATCGTCATGGTTTGAGCAGGGCTTGGCTTTGGGGAGCAAAGGATCAATGCTGTCGCGTACGATTAGCCTAGCACTGGTGCAGCAAAATCGTAGTAAAAACATTGCGCAAACTCTGGGCCGTGATTTATGGGTAGCTATACAGTGTTGTGCGCATGGCGACTTTAAAGAAGGTGTGCGTGCTTTGCTGATTGATAAAGATAAAAACCCGCGGTGGCAGCCTTTGGAGCACGACGTGCGTCAGTACTGGCAGCCTGCGTGGGAATCCCCTGCATTGGCATTAAGCTTGCCAGATTAGTGCTCTTCGCTTTTTAGCCAATACGCTTAGGCAGAAGGCTAGTGGCCTGTTTGTGATGTATATAAAAACCCAGTCTAGGCTGGGTTTTTGCGTTATAGAGTAGTGCATGCTTGATGCTACATTCTTGGCTTAGAGCTTAGGGCGCTTGTTATCCCGTTGTTGGGTAATGTCATAAGGCAATGGCTCACGCTGTAACTGCGGTCCATTACTGTGCTGCAGGTGATAGCTTTGTTCACTACTCCACTCATCTAGCAGTACCTCGGCCAGCAAATAGTAACGACCATTCATCAGCGCACTGTTAACGATGCGGCCTATGGGCTGGTTATCGGCATCTGTACCGAAAATATCTTGAGCAGGTGTCAGCGCATTAGTATCAAGCTCTGAGGTGACGGCAATACTGAATAGAGCGCTACGACGGCGAATAGTGCCACGGTAATGGCTTCGAGCTACTACTTCTTGCCCAGGGAAACAGCCTTTACTAAAACTGATGGCGTTAATCAGTTCCATATTCAGGGTTTGAGGAATAAACAAGTCTTGGGTAGCTTGCTCTATATGAGCAACACCTTGTTGCAATGTTTGTGCCTCCCAGCGCTGCTGTGCCTCGGTACTATCGTTCACTGGCTCGGCTGTTGTGGTGCTAGTGATCATCCACCAGCGTGGTGTTTCATGGCTGGAAGGGGCTTGCACCACTACAGTATGGTCATCAGGGTGCAAAACCTCAAACGTGTTCTCAAGGTTTGTAGCGGTTTCAGCGTAGGCGCCGTATACCGTTGCATCGCGTTGGCTCAATGTTACTTTAGCGCGCAGTACAAACATACGCAGGCGTTTAAGCAGAAACTCTGCGAGGCTTTGGTGCACTAATAGACTGATGGTTTGGGCATCGTTTTGCCACAACAGTGCCGAGGCCAACATACGGCCGTTAGCTGCGCAGTACACACCAAAGCTGGCTTGTGTGTTTCCTAAGGTTTGCAGATCATTGCTGAACTGACCTTGCAGAAACGACAGGGCATCGGGGCCGGTAGCATCCAGCACTACGTAGTGGGGAAGCGTGACTAGGGAGGTAAACGTAGGAAGACTCATGGCGCTAAACAAAACAACGAAATTCTGCAAAATAAGAGGGAATGACACTATGATAACGAGCCTTGATGAATCTCGCACTGCTCAACCTTGTCGTAGCAGTGGGTACTGCTTCCGGTTTACACTCTGAGTCTATGAAAAAAATCTTTTCTCTTCTTCTTTGGCTACTGTTGTTGCTCATTCTATTAGGCGGAGCAGCGGCAGGCGGCGCATGGTGGTGGGTGATGAAACGCCCCGTAGAGCTTAGTGCGCCAACGGTGGATTACATTATTGAGCAGGGCAGTGGCCCTAGGCAGATCGCGTTAGCTATGCGAGAAGCAGGGATAGATGTACAACCCGACGTGTTTGTGGCAGTTAGCAGACTTAGCAAACAAGATAAATTGTTGCAGGCCGGTGCGTATGAAGCGCGTGAGGGCGATACCCTATGGCGCATTATTCAGCGTATGGCCAGTGGTGATATGACGCAAACTAGGCTGACCTTTGTGGAAGGGTGGGCTTACAAACGTTTGCGCGACACCTTAAAAGCTGATCCTAACGTCAAACAAACCTTGGGCGATATGACTGATGCCGAGTTGTTGATGCAATTAGGCAGTGATCTTAGCCATCCAGAAGGGTTGTTTTACCCCGATACCTATGTGTTCACACGTGGTACCAGCGATATGGATATTTTGCGTCGTGCTTACCAAGCACAGCAAACCTTGTTGCAAGAGATGTGGGACGGTCGTGACCCTAACTTGCCGCTTAAGACTCCGTATGAGGCGTTAATTTTGGCCTCTATAGTCGAAAAAGAAACTGGGCACGGGCCAGATAGATTCAGAGTAGCGGGTGTGTTCATCAATAGACTCAAAGTGGGTATGCCGCTACAAACAGACCCAACAGTGATTTACGGCATGGGTGAGAAGTACGAGGGCAGAATTCGTAAACGTGATCTGCAAACTGATACACCGTGGAATACGTACACTCGCAGGGGGTTGCCTCCTACGCCTATTGCTAATGCAGGCAAAGCTGCATTAGAAGCCGTATTACATCCAGAACAACATAATTTTTACTATTTTGTATCGCGCGGTGATGGAACTAGTGAGTTCTCCCGCAATTTGGCTGAACATAATAGAGCCGTATCAACGTATATTTTGCGCAGGAATTAACATGCAAAAAGGACTGTTTTTAACGGTAGAGGGTGTAGATGGGGCAGGCAAAAGTAGTCACATCGCGTGGTTACAGGAAGCTATACAGCAATTAGGTTATGAAGTGGTGGTGACGCGTGAGCCTGGCGGTACCGTGTTGGGTGAAAAGTTACGCGAACTTTTGCTGCACGAGCCCATGCACTTGAAAACCGAAGCCTTGTTAATGTTTGCGGCGCGTAATGAGCATTTGCAGCAAGTGATTCTACCGGCGTTGTCGGCTGGTAAGTGGGTGTTGTGCGATAGATTTAGTGATGCCTCTTACGCCTATCAGGGCGGTGGCCGTCAGTTGGGCGGCGTAGCTATAGAGCAGCTAGAGCAATGGGTGCACCCTAGCATGCAGCCTGACAGAACATGGTTGTTTGATCTACCCTTAGAGGTTGCCAGAGCGCGCTTAGAACGTACGCGCGATTTGGATAGGTTCGAGAAAGAGCAAAGCGATTTCTTTGAACGCACGCGTGCAGCATACTTGCACCGAGCAGCCAATGACAGCCAACGCTTTTGTGTGATTGATAGTAGCCAAAGCATTGAGCAGATACGTTTGGAATTAGAGGCAGATCTACAGCATTTGCATCAAGCATCTAGGAAATAGTCATGAGCTTACCCATAACGACTTTCTACCCTTGGCAAGAAGAGCGTGCCAGTGAGTGGTTAAGTCAGCGTGAGCGTTTTGCGCATGCATGGTTGTTGCATGGTGTACCGGGTATAGGGAAAACACAATTTGCTCGAGCTGCTGCCGCATCGTTACTGTGTACTCAGCCGGTGCAGTCACGTGCTTGTGGCCATTGTGATGCGTGCTTGTGGTGTCAGCATGGTAACCACCCCGACTTGCGAGTGATACGCCCAGAAAGTGTTGCCCAACAAGAGGACGGTACAGTTTCAGAAAGCAAACAAGCTCCGTCCAAAGAGATCAAGGTAGAGCAGCTACGCCAATTACATACCTGGTTCAATACGGCTACACACCGTGGTGGCTATAGAGTAGCGGTGTTGTATCCTGCTGAAAGTTTGAATCAGATTTCAGCTAACGCGCTGTTGAAGGTGTTGGAGGAGCCGCCGGCCTCTACGATCTTCTTGTTGGTGGCTGATGCACCAGATCGCTTATTGCCTACCATTGTGTCGCGTTGTAGACGTTTGGTGTTGCCTAGACCTGATACGCAGGTTGCTTTGGATTGGTTAAGTGGGCAAGTGGAAGGCGATGCACAAGACTGGCTGGCTGCCGCTGGGGGCGGGCCTGTTGCGGCCTTGGCTTTGTCGCAGCAACAACGTACACCGTACCCCGAGTGGGTAAATACGCTATGGCAGGCGCTTGCAGCACGCAATGCTGAAGATGCCATGGTTGTCATGGATGAGCTAGAAAAACTAGGTGCTGCCCATTGGATTCCAATTTTGCAACGTAGTTGTTTAGATATGCAGTTGGTACAGCATGCGCAGCCGGTTTGTTATTATCCGGGGTTGCAGGGCTTGTATGAGAAACTGGTCCCGCGTGCTCAACCTGTGGCGTTGGCGCAGTTGTTAAAATGGTTGAATGAGCAGTCTAGATGGGCCCAGCACCCCTTGAATGCTAAATTGTTTGTACAGCATTTGCTGGATCGTTTAATGCAGTGTTTTAGTTGATGTCGCCATTATGTTTATAGATTCCCATTGTCACCTTGATTTCCCAGATCTCTCCGTTAACCTAGAGAGCATCTTAGAGCGCATGAAGCAAAATCAGGTGGGGCAGGCGTTAGTCGTTAGTGTCACATTAGATGACTGGCCTAGACTGATGGCGTTAGTAGAGCAGCATCCGCATTTGCAAGCGTCGGTGGGCGTGCACCCAGGTTACGATAATATCGTGCAACCTACGGTAGCGGATTTGTGTGAGCGTGCCGCGCATCCTAAAGTGATTGCGATTGGCGAAACGGGCCTAGATTACTACTATCAGTCCGAGCCGTTGGACTGGCAGCGTGAGCGTTTTCGCATTCATATACGTGCAGCCAAAGAAAGCGGGTTGCCCTTGATCATTCATACCCGTAATGCCTCGGCTGACACTATTCGCATTATGCAAGAAGAGGGTGCTGCCGAAGTGGGTGGTGTGATGCACTGCTTTACAGAGTCGTGGGAAATGGCTGAAGCCGCTATGGAGATGGGGTTCTACATTTCCATTTCAGGTATCGTGACCTTCAAAAGCGCCAAAGACATACAAGAGGTTGCTGCTAAGGTGCCTCTGGATAGACTGCTCATAGAAACCGACTCCCCGTATTTGGCCCCTGTGCCTTACAGAGGGAAACAGAATGACCCTTCACTTGTGGTGCATGTTGCTGAGAAAATTGCTGAGTTGCGCCAGTGCAGCAGTGCAGAAATAGCGCAAGCAACACGTGAAAACTTCTATGCTTTGTTTAAGAAAGCGCCTAAGGTGCTGGCGTAAATAAAAAGGAAATAAGGATGAGAAAACCGTCGTGGTCCGCATTGCTGGCTGGAATAGCATTAAGCTCTGCCCTGGTATCACCTGTTTGGGCAGGTGAGGGGTGGTGGAATGATGTCATCAACAACCGTAAAAGCGATGTGCTGCAAGAGCTGGCTACGGGTGCTGATCCTAATCAGAAAACAGAGCAAGGTCAGCCTACGATCATGCTGTCTATACAGAATAAGTCGTGGGATGTGTACGACGTGCTAAGCGCACACCGTGCTATTGATGTGAATATCACGAATGCTCATGATGAAACCCCTCTGATGTACTTGGCGCTGTTAGGCGAAACCAAACGTGCGGAAGACCTGATCAAACGTGGCGCTCAAGTACGTAGATTGGGCTGGACGCCGCTGCACTATGCCGCATCTACAGGGCAAACAGATATGGCCAGAATGCTGTTGGCAGAGGGTGCATTACCAAACTCGCCATCTGCAGATGGTACGAGTCCATTAATGATGGCTGCTAGATCGGGTAGACGCGAGGTAGTAGACTTGTTGATTGCTGCTGGTGCTGATGCTAAAGCGGTGAACTTGCAGCAGTTAACAGCTGCAGATTGGGCGCGCGAAAACGGTCATACGGGTTTGGCTAGCTATTTAGAGCAGATTAGTAACCCTGCCGCAGCGCCCGCTGCTGCTGAGGCTAGTACCAGTGCTCCAAGCGCACCTTCAGCATCTTCGACTACACAAAATACAGGTGGTAGTAGTAACAGCCAGTATTTTGACTTAGGTCGTTTTGACGATTAATGCAGCGAGCTGTAAAGCAGTAGCTGAATAGTGCTATGCATTGACCCCAAAGCCGCTTACCAGTGTGTTAAGCGGCTTTGGTGTTTTTGGGTAAGAAAATAGAGTAGTACTGTAGTCACAGGTGTACGTGGTAGCGTTCTACGATGAAGGAATTCAATGGATTGGAAAGCGTTTAAAACATGCTTGTTTGAAGCGGCCAAGAGCAAATTAGAAGAGCTGCTATCTGAAGGGATAGAGCCACTGTATGCCGCTGCTTTCTTCGCCAGTTATAGAGAGCAAGAAAGCGTTATAGGCATGCCCTCATTGGCCGCTAACAGTATGGCAATGTTGGATGAAGATCACCCTCATCGACGAGCCAGTGACGACTGCTTTGATGGCTTGAAATGGAATCCCGTAGATTGGCATTGGAACTGGGATGTCGACGAGTATGGGGGCGAGCAGCTAGAAGCCTATGAGACTGAGCTTGAGACCTATGCAAATCGCGGTAGCGTTGCCATGTGGGACAATGCCGAGAAACGCTTCATGATGGCTGTTGCACAGGTTGCGTCGGCGTTGCGTAAGCACTTTGCCAAAGATAGCCGTGTTGCTAAAGACTTTGTAGTGTATTTCCAAGATGAGTATGGCAGTGCAGATCTGGCACGGCAGAGCATTCCTAAAGCGCTATTTTTCCATCACTTCCCAGAGTTGGATGTGACGGAGCAAGAACGTCAGCGTATTGCTACCTTGCCTATTACTGAGCAAGCAGTGTGCTATACGCAGCGCTTGGGTAGCTATGAGGGCATAGACTGCGAAGAAGCGGAAAAGTGGTTGATTGCATGTGGTGCAGCGGCGATCCCAGCATTGCTGGATACGTTAACGCAGCGCAATCACGCATGGAAAGTCGCCATGATTTTGGGGCTAATAGGTGAGGCTGATGCCAAGGTTATAGAGGCATTACGTCAGTTGGTGATGAAAGCGAAAGAGCCTAGTACAGTGAGTTGGAGTGCTTCGGCTCTAGGCTATCTGGGGGATTTTGACTGGTTACTGTCGCTCGCATCGTCCGATAAGTACGCTGAACATGTCGTAGGTGGTTTTTGTGCGCCATTACGAGCTTTTAGAAATCGAGGTGCAAAGCCTGTGCAGTTGGATTATGCACCACTGGAAAGGTTGATCGCCGCGTATCCAACCATGCAACGAGAAGCGGAAGAAGAGCTAGAACCTGGTTCCAGTTACTGCATCATTGGAGCGAGTGATATTCCTGAGGCGCTCAGAGGTCTGTCATCACCTTATGCGGTGATTCGCCGTCATGCAGCTTGTGTGTTGGATGAGAGAGCTGTAGGCGAGTCTATAGGGGTGCAGGCAGTGAAACCTATACAGGAAAAGCTGATGGCGTTAACTCAAGCAGACAGTGATGAGTCTGTACGCTATTTGGCAGAGTTGACCCTAAACTCCATGAAGAAATGGCGATTGAAATAGCCTTACTTAGAGGCATGTAGCAGTGAGTGCTGGTACGTCAGTCATAAAAAAACCGCTTGAGCATTTTCAAGCGGTTTTTTGTTTATTCAGGTAGATAGGCGGGTTTCAGGATACCGCGCAACGCTGAATAGGGGATAAGCAACTCTGGTTGCCCTGAAGAGTAGGGGGCAATCTCATAGGCGTTATATTTCACCACAATGCCTTTATCGGTAATACCGGCATTATCGCTAGGTTGAAATGGCCACAGGCGTCGGTAACGCTCGGGGTTTTCAATGGCATCTTCTTGCGTAGCCAACCATTGTGTATGGGCCTGACGTAGTGCGCTGATAAACGCATCTTTCTCGCCTCGTTGCAGCATTTGCTCTAACGAGATAGGTGTTTTGCGTTGATTGTCCCAATTAATGAATTGGGTGGCCGACATACCATGTGCTGCGCCCGTGAAGTACTGCCATGAGCCCAACTCTAACGTCGTGATGTCTTTGTTGCGGTAGCGCGTTTTGGCTGCTAATAAGACTTCATCACGTGGGCCAGCGGTTTTCCAATAATGTTGTTCGAAATCCTCAATAGAGGTTTGTAGTGTGGTTTCTCCCATCCCCGTCATGGTGGCCAGAGCAGTATCTACCAGTTCGGTGAGCTCTCTATTACCAGGGAACACTAAGCTGTCTACGCTCAAGGTAGCGCATTGGCCTTTACAGTCTGGCTGTTTTTTAGACCATTTCACCGGCTGACTAAACACGCCATCAGCGCTGGTAACATCATCGGTAAATGAAGGGATACGACTTTGTTGGTCAGTGCTGGCACACCCAGCCAACGCAGCACTTAACGCGAGAACACAAAACAGGGATTTGGAAGAACGTGTCATGCAAGAGATCCGTTAGGGTTGTGTGGATTTGCCATCTTGGCCAAACAAGATTTTTTTAGCGGCATCATCGTGAGTACCTGCAGCGGGGTTAATGCTGTCTACGAGCGCGTAAGCACGCTGTGTGGCAGGACGTGCGCTAATGCGCTCAAACCACGCTTTGAGATGCGGGAAGTCATTCAAATCTTGCTGTTGTTGTACATGTGGCTTGATCCATGGGTAGCAGGCCATGTCAGCAATAGAGTACTCGTCTACGATGTAATCTCTGCCTGCAAGACGAGTATTCAGCACGTTGTAGAGCCTCGCTGTTTCACGCACATATCGGTCTATGGCGTATTCCAGTTTGACGGGGGCGTAGACGTTGAAATGGTGGTTTTGACCCGCCATAGGGCCTAAACCTGCCATCTGCCAAAATAACCATTCCATGACTTGAGTACGTTGACGCAGGTCTGTAGGTAAGAATTTACCGGTTTTTTCAGCTAAATACTGCAAAATTGCGCCGGATTCAAAGACTGAAATGGCGTCTCCACCATCAGTGGGGGAGTGATCCACGATGGCTGGAATGCGGTTGTTGGGGGCGATGCGTAGAAAAGACGGCTCGAACTGATCGCCTTTACCTATATTGATGGGTTTGATCTTATATTCCAAACCACATTCTTCGAGAAAAAGCGTGATTTTGTGGCCGTTGGGTGTTGTCCAGTAATACAAGTCAATCATTGATTTACCTTCAAAATAAGACGCTGAGGTCAGAGGCGGGTGATTTGGCTACAATGGCTAGTCTACAGATCACTACACATAACCGGAATATGAGCACAATTTACCATAACCCGCGTTGCGGTACGTCGCGCAATACCTTGGCGCGTTTAGAGGAAGCAGGGCATAAGGTAACTGTTATTGAATACCTGAAAACCCCGCTGGATAAAGAGGGTCTACGTAAACTCATCGCCGATGCGAATTTGTCAGTAAAAGATGCTGTTCGTGCTAAAGAAAGCCTATACAGCGAGTTGGGCCTTGAAACGGCGACCGATGAACAGCTGCTAGAGGCGATGGCTGCACACCCTATCTTGATGAATAGGCCGTTTGTGATCACCGAGAAAGGTACACGTTTGTGCAGACCTAAAGAAATAGTAGAAGAAATTCTTTAATTGCTGTGTAGGCTAGTACAAAAATGGGCCCCGAAAGGCCCATTTTTTATGCTAGAAACGTAGACTTACTTAGCCATTGCTTCCAACGCGATACCGATAGTGACTTCGTCACCTACGCCTGGAGCAAATTTACCGGCGTTGAAATCAGAGCGTTTGATGACAACTTGAGCGTCTGCACCAATGGTGTCTTTCTTCATCATTGGGTGCTCTTTGCGCACAAAGCGAGTGATTTCCAGAGTGACAGGCTTAGTCACGCCTTTGATGGTCAAGTCACCTTCAACGGATACAGGTTTGTCGCCGTCAAAGTTGATTTTGCTGGATTTGAATGTAGCGGTTGGGAAGTTCGCTGTATCCAAGAAGTCTGGGCCTTGGATGTGCTGGTTAAAACCATCGTGGCCAGTGCTGATGCTGCGTGTATCGATTTCGATATCCACTTTGCCATCTTTGGCTTCTTGATCCAGAACAACGGTACCGCTGGTTTTATCAAAACGGTTTAGCTGTGTGCTGAAGCCCATGTGATCGTAAGAGATACGAGAGAAAGTATGGGAATCATCAACGCCAAAAGTTACTGGGGCAGCGATTGCAGCGCTGCTCAGCAGGGCAGCCAATGTTGTCAGGGCGGTAGTACGCAGTGTTTTTTTCAACATGAAATGAGCTCCTAAGAGAAATTACTGTGCTGCCACAATAGAAAAGTTAACGTTGACATCGTTAGCGACGATATCAAATGTAGACCAAGCGCCTTCACCTACGTTGAAGTCGCCTCGTTGTACAACAAATTTGCCTTCAAAAGTACCGGTGTTACCGTTCTCAACGAAGGTGGCGGGGAAGCTAATTGCTTTGCTTACGCCTTTAATAGTGAGGTTGCCCTCGACTTTATAGCCATCGCCATCAACGGTGACGGCGGTGCTTTCAAAGCTTGCAGCAGGATGTGCTGCGGTATTGAACCAGTCTTTATTTGCGACTTCATCGTTGCCTTCTGCGCTGCCGGTGTCTATATCAGACAGAGGTACAGACAGTGTCA
>SRSN01000372.1 GCA_004791645.1 Alcaligenaceae bacterium 429 | reverse complement strand
GTCTTTAACTGCCGCTATAGACAGAGACTGTGCAGCACAGTTAGCGCCTTACGGCTTATCAGAAGGGCGCTTTATTGTGTTGTTCTTGCTGGATAACGCCCCCGATGGTTTGGCTCCTGCGGCCTTAGCCGAACAAGCAGGCGTTACCCGCGCCACCATCACCGGGTTACTAGATGGCTTAGAACGTGATGCGCTCATCGCTCGCCATGCAGATCCTGTAGATCGCCGTGCGCTGTGCATACGTCTGACTGACAAAGGTAAGGAAATCGCTGCCCAAGTCTTCATGCAACACAGCACGTGGATTGCCAATCTGTACGCCAATCTCAGCGCTTCTGAACGTGAACAGCTAAGTACGCTATTGAACAAAGTGGCCCACAACTTACCAGCCTAACGCCCATCACGCCATGACTGCTACCGCCGCCCGCAAAGGTGCCAACCGCATCGCTGATATCCCCGCTGACATTCTAGAAGCCTTATCCACAGGCAGTATCCCCAGCGCGACGCTAACCGAATGTTTGGCCTTGGACCACTATCGCTTGCTGTGCTTGGTATTTCCTACCCTGTCACCCGCTGCACAAGAAGCCGCCCAAGCCCTCAATACGCAGGGCATCTTGCGCCGCATGGCAGGCTTAGGTGAGCTATTGCTAAACGAAGTAGGGGACGAGGCTCTACCTATATGCCTAGCACACCCTTCTGACACCGTGCGCGGCTGGGCATGTTTCATGATTGGTGCACAACCTAATGTGTCCTTAGCAGACCGGCTCGCAGCCATACAACCCTTGGCTGATGACGCGCACTTCGGCGTGCGTGAATGGGCATGGATGGCTGTGCGCCCACACCTTGCCAACGATCTGAATACCGCGATCCAGCTACTCACACCATGGACGCAATCTTCTTCCGAACGCATCCGACGTTTTGCCTGCGAAGCCATACGCCCGCGAGGCGTGTGGTGTGCCCATCTAAAAGCACTGAAACAAACACCCCAGCAAGCCTTACCCATACTGGAAGCGCTACGTGCAGATGAGTCTGTCTACGTACAAGAT
>SRSN01000371.1 GCA_004791645.1 Alcaligenaceae bacterium 429 | reverse complement strand
GTCTCCACTGTTATTGTGATTGTGGGTGAGACAGATGGTAGGGTGGGGGTGAAAGCGTGGTCTAGCCGCTTTCCGCAAGCACTATCCACTTAGCGAAATTACTTTAGATTTCAAGGGAAAACCCCAGCAGCAGTAGGGGCCAGGCTTGGCGTAAGGCGCGGTGAAGATAGACGTCTATTGGCTGCTCTAGGTCTACGGATAACTTTATAATGTCAGCAACTGGCCAGAAGCAGCTGTGGTGAAATTCCAGAGCGTAGTTCTACCGTATTTCTTCGGTTTTTTGAGAGTGAATAATGTTTACTGATATTGACGGCATTTTCTATAGAGCCATTGATCCTGCATACAGAGCTTATGCGCTATCTGGATCCCAAAGTGCGGGACGCTACTCAAGTAGCACGCAACCTACGCTCTATCTGAGTTCGTCGCGTGAAGGGGTAGACGCAGCAATGCAAGCCCACAAACAGAATCGCAGTAGTAAGTTAGAAGTGCTCAGTTTTCATGTCGTGGCCAAGAACATTGTCGATCTTCGCGATCCGTTGGCGTTGTCTACGGCAGGAGTAAACATTGAAGATGCCATCGCTCCGTGGCAAGAGCTTGTAGCTAGAGGTGCAACACCACCTTCGTGGACAGTTCGTGATCGTCTCGTGGCTTGCGGTGCAAACGGGTTGATTGATCCCTCGAGAAAAGCACCAGGCTTGTGGCATCTGGTTTTGTTTTCTTGGAATCAGAATGATGCGCCGCAAGTTCATCTTGTGGATGAGGCTTGAACGGTTCTTTTAGAAAGGAAAGAGTCACTAACGACCGCTTCGGGTCGAGTATGGAGACCGAGACGCGATGGAGTCTTATCTCGGAAGTTGTTTATGTGAGCGAGTCAGCTACCAATTGTTGTCATCGCCAAAGGCTGTAACGCATTGCCACTGCAAGCAATGTCAAAAGGGCCATGGCGCTGCGTTTGCTACCTATGGAGCAGTGCTGCGTAAAGACCTACGCATCGTTGTGGGTAATGAGGCCATCCAGTCTTTTGCATCCTCAGAAACTGTGCTCAGAC
>SRSN01000370.1 GCA_004791645.1 Alcaligenaceae bacterium 429 | reverse complement strand
GTAGTAGAAAGCGTTGTGCCTTGGCCTGCGATCTGTACTGCGCCGTTGGCATCACCCAGATTTTCATCTTTAGCGATTTCCAGCTCACCGCCTTCTAGTACGGTGTCGCCAGCGTAGGTATTTGTACCGCCTAGTACCAATTTACCGGTACCAGCTTTGGTCAAACCACCTGCCCCTTCTATAGTGCCGTTCAACCCCAAGGTTTTATTTGCGGCCACATCCACAGCACCCGTTTGCTGTAAATCTACCTTGCGAGCAGAAGTGAAGGAATCCGTAACCGCTAAGCCACCACCGTTCAAGACAAGGTTGCTAGCTGTTGCACCCAAATTATCATCGCGGGAAACAGAGACCGTACCGCCTTCTACAATGGTGTTACCGGTGTAGCTGTTTGCACCGCTGAGTGTCAGCGTTCCAGCGCCTTTTTTGGTTAACGTCTTACCGTCCCAACCTGTGGCGGCGTTCGCGGCTTCATCTGTGAGGTTCTCGGTCACGTTGAATGTATTTGCCAGCGTGAACGTACCATGTGCATTGACATTCTTAGCCAACCAGCTCAAACCATATTTAGCTAAATATTGTTTGGCATCTATAGACTTACGTGTACCGACAGTCAGGTAGTCCACAGTGCTTGAGCCATCTACGGTTACGGATGCAAAGTCACCTGTAATGCCTGTTGTGGTGTCAATAATGACGACTTCCTGGTTCATCGCCAATGAAGAAAGACCACTGAGGTTAATGCCGACGTTACCGCCCACGACCACTTCATTAGTCGTCAACGCCACGCCATTACCACCCAAGCTAATATCTAACTTGGTGTCTTGATCAAAATACACTCCATTGCCGACCTTAAGTGTCGCAGGGCTATAAATAGCCAGCGTACTACCTGCATCACTAATGGTGATTGTATCTGTCACAGTATTGGCAACCCCTTGGGTACCAGTACCATACTGTAGCGTAGCGCCGTTATTGACTTGCGCTACATTGGCAGTGGCATCCAGTACTATCAACTTACCACCAAACACGCCCATGTGACCTGCAAAACCAGCACTCTGAGTCCCCAGAGTCAGTTCACCTGCCT
>SRSN01000369.1 GCA_004791645.1 Alcaligenaceae bacterium 429 | reverse complement strand
CTGTTATAAATAACAGACTCATTGCTTCCTTGGCTCTTGAAATATTCAAAATAGCCGCAACCTTACAGTTAAGAAGTGCATCTAAAAAGGGAAGCTTCATGCTTCCCTTTTGCGGATGACGGGCTTATTAAAAGGAATTTGCTATGTCTGCGAGCCAGATTCTTACTACGGAACCCATGGAGCTACCGCTGTTGCCATTGCGCGATGTGGTGGTGTTTCCGCATATGGTGATTCCCCTGTTCGTGGGGCGTCCACGATCCATTAAGGCGTTGGAATTGGCAATGGAAGATGGCAACCACATTATGTTGGTTGCCCAGAAAACTGCCAGCAAAGATGAGCCTTCCAAAGATGACCTATACGAAATAGGTTGTGTAGCGAACATTCTGCAAATGCTGAAACTGCCCGATGGCACCGTGAAGGTGTTGGTCGAAGGTATGCAGCGTGCGCGTGCGGTTGATGTGACGGAAACCGACGAGTGTTTCAAAGCTAAGGTTGTGGCTGCAGAAATCGAATCTGCAGCGTCGGCATCAGAGCACGAAGCTTTGCGTCGTGCTGTGTTGGCGCAGTTTGAGCAGTACGTCAAACTGAATAAAAAGATACCGCAAGAAATTCTGACTTCTCTGACTGGCATCGAAGAGCCAGGTAGGTTGGCCGATACCGTGGCTGCTCACTTGAGCTTGAAGCTGGAACAGAAACAGGAAATGCTGGAAATGGCTGCTGTAGGCAGTCGTTTAGAAGCACTGTTGGCTCAGCTGGAATCTGAAATCGATATTCTTCAGGTGGAAAAACGCATTCGCGGCCGCGTGAAGAAACAGATGGAAAAAAGCCAGCGCGACTACTACTTGAATGAGCAAGTAAAAGCCATTCAGAAAGAGTTGGGCGAAGGCGAAGAGGGTGCTGATCTAGAAGAACTGGAAAAACGCATCGAAGAAGCCAAGCTGCCTAAAGAAGCGCAGAAGAAAGCGGAAGCTGAACTGAAAAAACTGAAGCTGATGTCGCCTATGTCGGCAGAAGCTACCGTAGTGCGTAACTATCTGGATACCTTGGTAGGTATGCCATGGCGCAAGAAGAGCCGCATCAGCAATTCGCTGGTGAGCGCTCAAGAAGTGCTGGATAGCGATCACTTCGGTCTGGAAAAAGTG
>SRSN01000368.1 GCA_004791645.1 Alcaligenaceae bacterium 429 | reverse complement strand
AAGTTCTATAATTATTACTTATGGGATTGCGATGATCTTACGCCATGTGACTTATTTTCTAGCCGTAGTGCAATACGGAAGTTTTACCCGTGCTGCCAATGCTTTACACGTGTCACAGCCCGCATTGTCGCAGCAGATACGGCAGCTTGAAGAAAGTTTGGGGGCGCAGTTGCTGGATCGTAGCAATAGGCAGGTCAAGCTTACCGACGCGGGTGAGGTGTATGTGCGATTTGCCCGCCAAGCCATGCAAGACTTAGAAGAAGGGCGACGCGCTGTACACGATGTTAGCGATTTAAGTAGAGGGTCGTTGCGTATTGCTATGGCGCCTACGTTTGCCTCGTATTTGATAGGCCCTTTAGTAGAGTCTTTTCATCGACGCTACCCTAACGTGACCTTGATGATTCGTGAGATGCTGCAAGAGCATGTGGAAACTCAGCTGGTAAAAGACGAGTTAGATATAGGTATTGCGTTTGATAAGCCTACGTCTAGCGCAGTGGAGTCGCACCCATTATTGGTGGAAACCTTGGCATTGGCCGTGAGTGTGACGCATCCGCTGGCTGACCAACGCATGATAGAACGGAGTACCTTAATAGAGCAGTCGTTGGTGTTGTTAACACCAGAGTTTGCAACGCGTAGACAAATTGAGCGCTACTGTCAGCAGCATGAACTAGAACTGCATGTGCAGATGGAATCCAACTCGTTGAATGCCGTAATGGAGATAGTACGGCGTACAGGGCTAGCTACCTTGCTGCCTGCTGCTATTGCCATGAATGATGAGCATTTGGTAGCCATAGGTTTAGATCCCACACCGCCTAGACGACGTGCCATCTTGATGCAGCGTAAAGGGGCGTATCAGTCGGCAGCGATGCGAGCCTTTATTGAGCTAGCCCAGAAATACGGAGCGGCTTCAGCCTCCTAATCATCCCAATCAAGTCCTAATTGCTGCACGGAAGTTCGGGTTGGCTATTCTTTGTCCAGTGCCCTGAGAAGGGTTTTGCTAGCGCATAGCAAGGAGCGCACGGCTTTTCCTCAACCTTATGCACAGGCTGTGGGGATAAATGCAGAGAGCCAAAATGCCGTAGGGGAGTGTGTCATTTTTTGCACGAACTCTTAATCACGATTTAATAATGAGAATTATTGTTA
>SRSN01000367.1 GCA_004791645.1 Alcaligenaceae bacterium 429 | reverse complement strand
TCAACAGCCAGGTGGCTTTCACTTGCCCTCTGCGGCGCGTGAACGTGTGTGGTCTACCAGCACAGGCAAAGCTAACTTTTTGATTAGTGAAGGTCTGTGCGAAGATACGCAACAATCAAATCCTGAGGTGTTGTGGCTATCGACAGTACGTAGTCATGATCAGTACAACACAACGCTGTACTCGCACTCAGACCGTTATAGAGGTATACATAACGCGAGGGATGTGTTGTTCATTAACGAGAACGAGATTGCGCGATTGGGTTTCAAGTCTGGTGATAGGGTGGACTTAGTGACTAATTCTAAAGATGGTTTGGAGCGTAGGGTGAATAACTTCCAGATTGTGGCGTATCCGTTTCCCGATGGTAGTTGTGCTGCGTATTACCCAGAAACTAACCCGTTGGTGCCGTTGTACGACCACGATCCACAAAGCAATACGCCAGCTTCAAAAGGCGTGCCTATACGCCTAGTGAAATCGGCGTAACGCATGCACCTGAAGGTGTGTCATCAAGCGCTGACGCGCCTTCTGTGCGACTGGTGCTAAGCGGTGTATGATGAAAATTGGTCTTAATCAGGAGCGTATATGAATATCAGTACCCGCAATAAATTGTCTGGCACCGTTAAAGAGATTCATACTGGTGCAGTGAATGACGAGATTGTTATTGCTGTATCTCCCGCACTTAATGTAGTTGCCATCATTACCGACAACAGCACTAAAAGCCTGGGGTTGAAAGTAGGAGCTAACGTGGTTGCTCTGATTAAGGCATCGTCCATTGCTTTGGCAACCAATGTGGATGATTTGCTGTTCTCGGCACGAAATCAGTGCAAAGGCACCGTGACGGCGTTGCATAAAGGTGCAGTGAATTCTGAAGTGCAAATGAACGCAGGGCAGGGCGTTACACTCAGTGCGGTGATTACGAATACCAGCGTAGATGAGTTAGGCATTGCAGTAGGTTCAGTTGTCACAGCTATCTTCAAAGCATCCAGTGTGATTGTGGCGGCGAAAAAAGCCTAAACATTGCGAGGCGTTTCTGGTCTGCCTATAGGTCAGAGAGCGTATACGGGATGGTGATGCGCTAAAGAAGTTGAGTGGCGTGACAGTATTGTTTTTGTCACGCCACGTTTTATATAAAAATAATGTAAAAC
>SRSN01000366.1 GCA_004791645.1 Alcaligenaceae bacterium 429 | reverse complement strand
CTGGGTTACCAGCCGCGTCTTCCGTTTCCACCTTGGCGTGAACATTGCTGTCCTGGGCCAATTCGGTACCGGGAACATCCACGTTCCAGGTCTTGCCATCGGCGTTCACGGTGGTCGTGTAGTCCTTGCCGTTCACGGTCACAGTCACCGTGTCGCCAGCCTTGACGTCTTTACCCACGGTACCGGAGACAGTGACATCCCCTTCCGATTCGGCCTTGTTGATCACATCATCGCCAGCAATGGTGTCGATCGTGATAGCGGCTTCGGGCAGGTCGGTATCCACACCGTAGCCACGGTCAGCTTCGGCGCTGGCTGGGTTACCGGCCGCATCTTCGGTCTCAACCTTGGCGTGAACATTGCTGTCCTGGGCCAGTTCGGAACCAGGAACGTCTACGTTCCAGGTCTTGCCATCAGCGTTAACCGTGGTCGTGTAGTCCTTACCATTGACCGTTACGGTCACGGTGTCGCCAGCCTTCACATCCTTGCCAACCGTACCACTCAGGGTCACGTCGGACTCGGACTCAGCCTTGTTGACCACGTCGTCGCCAGCAATGGTGTCGATCGTGATAGCGGCTTCGGGCAGATCGGTATCCACACCGTAGCCACGGTCGGCTTCGGCGCTGGCTGGGTTACCAGCCGCGTCTTCCGTTTCCACCTTGGCGTGAACATTGCTGTCCTGGGCCAATTCGGTACCGGGAACGTCTACGTTCCAAGTCTTGCCGTCGGCGTTAACCGTGGTCGTGTAGTCCTTACCATTGACCGTTACGGTCACGGTGTCGCCAGCCTTGACGTCTTTACCCACGGTACCACTCAGGGTCACGTCGGACTCGGACTCGGCCTTGTTGATCACATCATCGCCAGCGATGGTGTTGATCGTGATTTCAGCTTCTGGCAGGTCGGTGTCAACACCGTAACCGCGGTCAGCTTCAGCGCTGGCTGGGTTACCGGCCGCATCTTCAGTCTCAACCTTGGCGTGTACGTTCGAATCTTGAGCCAACTCGGAGCCAGGAACGTCCACGTTCCAGGTCTTGCCATCAGCGTTAACCGTGGTCGTGTAGTCCTTACCATTGACCGTTACGGTCACGGTGTCGCCAGCCTTGACGTCTTTACCCACGGTACCACTCAGGGTCACGTCGGACTCGGACTCGGCCTTGTTGATCACAT
>SRSN01000365.1 GCA_004791645.1 Alcaligenaceae bacterium 429 | reverse complement strand
TATCATGCACAAAATTGATCCTACCTTAGCTCTATCTGTTGGGCAATTCACCCGACGTCGTGTTATTCAACTGGGCTTGTCTTGCTGCATGGGATTCAGTGTCCTCAGTACTGCGTTGTGGGCCCCACAGGCAGTAGCGGCTCCACCTAGTAGCCCTACAGGGCAAGTAGTGATGGGGTTGTCACAAGAGCCCACCATTTTGCATCCTTTGATTTCCTCTATCGAAGCTGATCATGGGGTGTGGTGGAATTTGTACGATCCCCTGTGGGCACCGGATGAAAAGGGTAATTTCGTACCACGTTTAGCGGTAGAGGTACCGACTGTAGAGAATGGTGGGATATCTGAGGATGGCCTGACATGGCGCGTCAAACTGCGTGATGACGTGGTATGGCACGATGGTGAGCCCTTTACCGCTGCAGATGTGAAATACACCTTAGATTTGATTAATCAGGAAGGGTTTAACACTCGTACGCGCCAAGGCCATGAGCTGATCGAGAAAGTAGAAGTTATTAACGAGCACGAAATTATGTGGACCATGAAAGAGTTGTACGCTCCGTACATTTCGCAATTGAGCTCTACTTTCATGGTGCCTAAACATGTTTTGGAAAAAGATGCGGATCCTAATGCTTCCAGCATGAGCCAAAAGCCTATTGGCACGGGCCCATTCAAATTTGATAGTCGAGTACCTGGTGACCGTGTGGTGCTGGTAGCAAATGAGCAATATTACGGTGATGGTCCTTATTTGCAGCGCTTAGAGTTTAAATACATTCCAGATATGAATGGGTTGTATACCCAGTTTCGTACGGGACAAGTAGATGCGGTGGGTATACAAGGCATTCCGCATAACTTCTACGATGAGATTAAGGATGCACCGGAGTTGGATGTGCGCGTTGTACCTATCGCATCTATCGAAGGGATTGCCATTAACCATGAGCATCCAATTCTGTCTGAAAAGGCAGTACGTCAGGCGTTGTTTCATGCGATTAACCGTGATGCCATAGTAGAACTCATTTATTACGGTCTACCCGAGACGACAGAAAGTTTCCTACCCAAAACCTCATGGGCCTATGCCGATGACTTGCCTGCCCAAGAGTACAACTTAGAAAAAGCGGCTCAGTTGTTAGATGAGGCTGGTTGGAAAATGGGGGCAGACGGTATACGCGAGAAAGATGGTAAGAAAC
>SRSN01000036.1 GCA_004791645.1 Alcaligenaceae bacterium 429 | reverse complement strand
CACGAGATCGACAGGCTGATTAAAGGGCTGGCTCCTGCTGATTTACTGGATGATGCATGGGAAGAAATGGCCCGCCTCACCCTACGCATAGCCTTAGCTGGACAACGCGCCACACGCCCCTAACGCTCACTGTCATACTACGATATAGTAACGAGTAGGCACCCGCCTAATCTTTAGTGAATCACACGTTTATGTCTGCCCATACCTCTACCTCTTCCGCTCAGCAGTCTACTCTGCAAGAGCACATGAACCTATTGGGACAACAAGCCCGACTCGCTGCCCGTTTGATGCGCAGCGCTTCTGGTAGCGCCAAAGCCTTAGCGTTGCGCAGCATGGCCGACGCCATCCAAGAGCAAAAAGCCCAGCTACAAGCTGCTAATGCTTTGGATATTACTGCAGCACAAGAGCGTGGTTTAGAGCCCGCTATGCTGGAACGCCTAAAGCTGTCTGATCGCGCCTTGGAAATCATGGCTATTGGCTTGCGTCAAATTGCAGACATGCCAGACCCAGTAGGCACGGTAGGCCCTAGCACCACACGCCCTAATGGTATGCAGGTAGCCCAAATGCGTGTACCACTAGGTGTTATTGGCATCATTTACGAATCACGCCCCAACGTCACTATAGATGCGGCTGCGTTGTGTTTGAAATCAGGCAACGCCACTATCTTGCGTGGCGGCAGTGAAGCCTTTCACTCTAACGTTGCCTTAGGGAAAATCATTCGCCACGGTCTAGACGTTGCTGGTCTACCCGCTGACGCTGTACAAGTGGTAGACACCACAGACCGCGCTGCGGTAGGCATGATGGTGCGCCTCACCGATTACATTGACGTAATCGTTCCTCGTGGCGGCAAAGGCCTGATTCAACGCCTAAACGAAGAAGCCAAAGTACCTTTGATCAAGCACTTAGATGGTAATTGCCATCTGTACTTAGATAAAGCAGCCGATCCTACTAAAGCACTGCCTATAGTGATCAATGCCAAAACCTATCGCTATGGTATTTGCGGCACTACAGAAACCTTACTGGTGCACAGTGATGTAGCGCCTGCCCTATTACCTGATATCGCTAAAGCCCTGTCTGATAAAGGCGTGGAGCTGCGTGGTTGCGAGCGCACCTGTGCCCTCATTAGCCAAGCTATTCCAGCCACCGAAGAAGACTGGGAAACCGAATTCTTGGCACCGATTTTGGCCGTGCGCATTGTGGATTCACTAGATGAAGCCATGGAGCACATCAACCGCTACAGTTCCGAGCACACCGAATCCATCGTCACCGAAGATCTGCACGCTGCACGACGCTTCCAACGCGAAGTAGATTCCAGTTCGGTTTATGTGAATCTGCCTACCTGTTTTGCAGATGGTTTTGAATATGGTCTGGGCGCCGAAATTGGCATTTCCACCAACCGCTTGCATGCTCGCGGCCCTGTAGGCTTAGAAGGCCTGACCACACAAAAATGGGTACTAATGGGGGATGGCCAGCTTCGTGGCTAAACGCGCATGTTAATGCTCTGGACTAAAGTTTTTCATATTCTTTTTGTGACGTCCTGGTTTGCGGGGCTGTTTTACCTGCCCCGCATTTATGTGAACCTCGCACAATCACAAGAGCCGGCCGCCACTACCGTGCTACTGGGCATGGCTAAACGCTTATACCGTTTCATGTTCCCGCTGGCCGTGCTAACCATTGCCACCGGTCTTGTACTATTTCTGTATTACGGCATAGGTACCGGCCAAGGCTGGATTCATGCCAAGCTGCTGTTAGTCGCCATACTGGTGATTTACCATGCCTGGTGTGGACGACTGTTGCAACACTTTCAAGCGGGTACTAACCGTCATTCGCACGTGTACTACCGCTGGTTCAACGAAATTCCTGTACTGCTACTGCTGCTGGTGCTGATACTCGTTGTACTAAAACCTTTTTGATCTTCCTACATGTCAGAACAAGACAAACCTAAAAAAACGCTGTCACTCAAGAAAACCACTACGGCCGACGTAGACCCCGCTGCGCCCCCAAAACTGCGCAGTGGCGCACGCGCCAAAGTGGCATTGAACAGACTGCGTCAACAAGCTGCGGATGCGCCTGCTCAAGAAGAGCCTACACGCCCAACATCGCGCTCCGCCGCAAGCAAACGTCCAGCAGGCCGCTCTAACAGTGGGCCACAAGGCGACAGAGGCCGTTCAGACCGTCCTCGCCGCCCCGCAGCAGCCGGTGAACAACGAGATCGCTCTGAGCGTCCCAATCGTCGCCCTACTGAGGGAGCATCCTTCAGCCGCAATGATCGCAACAAAGAACACCCTCAACGACGATCAGTTGCTTACGATGCCCCAGCACGTACACGCAATGATGATGAGCGCCCAACTCGACGCCCTCACCCGCGCGATGACGCTCCTCGCTCAGGTGGCAGTTTCCGACGCAAACCTGAGTCCGGTTTCTCTACCACTCAACAATTTCCTGTGTTTGCCCCTTGCCCACAAGGCATGGAAGAAGTACTGGAAGCCGAATTGCAAGCATTGGGCTATGAGAATGCCAAAATGGGTAAAGGTGGCTGTCATTTCACCACCGACTGGCAAGGCGTACTAAAAGCCAACTTGTATTCCCGTATCGCTACACGCATTTTGATACAACTGGCCAAAGCCCCTGTACATAACGAAGACGATATTTATGCTTTGGCCCATGCCACACCATGGGAGCAATGGTTTGGCCCGGATGACACCTTACGTGTAGACACCTCCGCCATTCGCAGCCCTATGCAAAGCTTGCAGTTCTGCAACCTGCGCACCAAAGATGCGATTTGCGACCGCTTACGTGAACGCGAAGGCGCTCGCCCCAGCATTGATACAGTACGCCCCGACGCTAAAGTACATCTATTCTTAGATGCCACCAGCGCTACGTTGTACTTGGACACCAGTGGCGAGTCCTTATTCAAACGTGGCTGGCGCCACAACAAAGGTGAAGCGCCTTTACGTGAAAACTTGGCCGCTGGCCTGTTAGCACTATCAGACTGGGACCCGTCTGCCCCATTAATGGATCCATTCTGCGGTAGCGGTACCATCTTAATTGAAGCTGCATGGATTGCCTTGGGAGCCCCTCCCGGTATCTGGCGTCCTTTCCACTTTGAACGCCTACGCATACACGATGACCGTATGTGGCGCGATCTCAAAGAAGATGCCCGCTCGCGTATTGCCCCTAAGCTGGAAGCACCGCTAGTAGGTTACGACCTAGATCCAGCCGTCATTGATGCTGCCAAACGCAACTTAGAACGCGCTCACCTTACCCCTGACACGGTACGTTTCGAGGTAGGTAACGCATTAGAAGCTCTGCCTATAGCCGAAGAAGGCTGGCTGATCAGTAACCCACCTTACGGTGAGCGTTTAAAAGGCAACCAAGAAGCCTTCTGGCGTGATTGGTCCGCTTGGTTGAAACAACACTACGCCGGTTGGAATATCAACGTTATCACCAGCGATCTCACCCTGCCCAACCAAATGCGCCTCAAGCCAAAACGCCGTATTCCCCTGTATAACGGCTCGCTGGAATGTCGCTTGTTCTCATTTGAAATGGTCGCTGCCGGGTATCGGTAACAAAGCATAGCGGTTGTACAACAACTGCTTTCATAAGACTTGGCGAAGTTAAGGGTTAACCCTATAATAGGGTTAACCCTTAACCAACTGTGAGTACTATCATGACTCATTACAACGCTCAAGCTGCTATGTCCGACGAACTGGAACGCCAACTGCTAAACGAAGCAATGGCAGAGCAAATGCGTTTTCGCCCATTGTTGGCATTGAAAAACCTGTTCCGTTTCTTCTTCAAGTAATCAGAACATGGATGTTTGGGTGACAGTAAATTGCTATTGTCACCACACTCCCTTTAGTGCCATATTTGCGGGATAATAGTGTCTTTACGCTTATTAGGTTACACCGTGTAATGGCCTCCTCAGCAGTACCCGTTTCGCTTCCTGTTCCTAGCCGTCGCCGCCTCTTTGCCTCCATGATGTATGAAAGCATTTTGCTTTTCGGCATCGTTTTTTTGGTTGGCTTAATTTTTGACTACGCGACCAAAAGCTATCACGCTCTGTATTTGCGGCATAGTCGGCAATTCCTCATATTTCTCGCTATTGGCCTCTATTTTATGTTGGCATGGCGTCGTGCGGGCCAGACTCTCCCCATGAAAACTTGGTATATCAGGCTGGAAACCAAACAAGGTACCAAACCTGGCTATGTGCAGTTGCTGCTACGCTACCTCTTGATGTGGCCCATCCCTTTGGCTTGTGCACTGCTTGTACAGTACTTGTCCACGCTAACCGGTTATGCCTCCACGGATCTTCTTATTGTTGCTGCTCCTTTCAGTATTTTTGTATGGAGCTGGTTCGACAGAGATGGGCTTTTCATGCATGACCGCCTAGCCGGTACGCGTTTGGTAGACCTGCAAGCCAGAATCACCAAACAACAAGCCAAGACAGCCTAACCTCATACGTATTCACTGCTTTACCCCATTCTGAGCATTTTCATGAACGACGAGTTAAAAAAATATCTATTTGCCGACCGTAGCACCAGAGTACAAACCGTCTATGTAGAAGAAGCCTGGCAAACAGGCTTAGAGCATCAAACCCTACCTGCTGCTGTACGCACTCTGCTTGGTGAGTTGACTGCTGCTGCCATTTTGCTGGCCAGCAACCTAAAGTTCGACGGCTCGTTAGTATTGCAAGTTCAAGGGGATGGCCCCGTAGCATTGCTCGTTGTTGAATGCACGGCCGACCTGAATATCCGTGCCACAGCCTCGTTGCGTGAGGATGCGGTCATTGCTGATCAAGCCACCATGCAAGAGTTGATCAACCAAACAGGCCAAGGGCGTTTCATTGTGGTGCTGGATCCATCCGCTCACAACCCGCACATGCAACCCTATCAGGGCATTGTGCCGTTGACTGGTGAAAACATTGCCCAAGCGCTAGAAGACTACATGCTGCACTCTGAGCAATTGGACACCCGTATTTGGTTAAATGCGTCTGACCATCGCTTAGTAGGCTTGCTGCTACAAAAACTGCCTGGCCAAGGCGGTACGCCAGCGGAAGCCAACGTAGAACAAAGCTGGGAACGTGCCCTGCACTTGGCTGCCACCATACAACCCGAAGAATTACGCGACTTACACCCACAAACTCTGATTCATAGATTGTTCTGGGAAGAAGAATTACTAGAACTAGAAGGCTTGTCCATACAATGGCATTGCCCTTGCTCCAGAGAAAAAGTCGCCAACATGCTGCACATGCTAGGCAAAGCAGAAGTCGAAGATATACTGCAAGAACGCGACGTAGTAGAGATCTCTTGCAACTTCTGCGGCAAACCCTACCAGTTTGATCCCGTAGATTGCGCCAGCCTTTTCATTGATAATCCAGATAATCTACAGTCTGGCGATAAAACCCTGCATTAAATATGAATTCTCCTTATAAAAGTAGCGGTGGTATGCAACGCGTATTTAAAGCCTTTATGTATTCCATACAAGGCTTGCGCGCGGCTGTCCAATATGAAGCCGCCTTTAGGCAAGAGCTTTTCTTAGCCATTATCTTGCTGCCCACAGCGTTTTTCCTGGGCCGCAACATCACCGAAGTATTTCTACTGTGTGCCTGCGTTGTCATCGTCTTAATTGTTGAACTGATCAACAGCGCTATAGAAGCTCTGGCAGACAGCATCAGCCTAGAACACAACCCTTTACTGGGTAGAGCCAAAGATTTGGGCAGTGCCGCTGTACTGTTAAGTCTTATCCTCACTGGCGCATGGTGGTTATACGTGGTGTGTGACCGCTTCTTTTTCTAAGCAGTATTAGCCACGGCTAAAACCTGCCTTCGCCTCACTGAACGGTGATCTTTGCAGGAATACTGAATAGGCTTTTGTCTATTTCACTATTCCTGCTATGTCTTCCCCACTTCCCCCAGCTACTAAACAATCCGGTGCCAGCAGCGTAGAGTTCCTGCTAATGGCAACGGTAATCTGCACGCTGCTTGTAGTAGGCTACGACGCCACTCGCGCGTGGATGCTGCGCCAAGTATTGCTGCTAGCCCTTCAAGAAAGCAATAGAGCAGCCATTACGCTTAATCTGCAACCCAAAGCGATGCAGCAACAGTTTGATCGTACGGCTGCAGCGTGGTGGGGCTCTGAACAAGGTCAACAACACTACTACCAACGCTTCTCATCGCGTTATGGGTTTGATGTATGGCGGCTTTGGCAGCTATCCCCCAGCGATCAAGACTTCTCTGAACACGAAGATAAAATCCTGACGCGACGCAGCAGCACAGGCCATAAACACATCAATACGCAGCATCAGCTAGTACAGCACCTGAATAACAAAGGTCGCCATACCCAGCAAAGCATCTTTGGCGCCAACACACTGCACACACAGTTAATCTTCTGGTATGAACCGTCCCTAGCATTTAGCCGCGCTCTGGTGCGTTTACTGTGGCCTACGGATACCAACACCTATCTGCAACAAGGTAAGGCGCAAGGACTGGTGCCTATACGTCTGCATGCCAGCCTACCTATGCAAAGCCATCCCATACAATGGCCGCTGCCTGAGCACAGCCCTATACAGCGTGTTAGTAGCACAGCAATAGGTTCACTCGCATGGTACCCAGAACTGCCACGCAGTTTTATGACTAGTGAGCGCCAAAACGCCCCACACACACCGGAAAAAGGAACAGGAACAGAAACACCTCCCTCTACACCCTCATCACCCGAACCCACCATAGATGAGCCCACGCTTACGCCCTCCGAGCCCACGGAATCCGGTGATTTACTGTCAGAAGAAACAGCCTGTAAAGGAGCTACGTGCTGCTATTAAAGCGTATTGTCTGGCGGCAGGATTTGCACATAGATTTCATTATTGTGCAGCAAACCCAACTCTGATCTAGCACGCTCTTCAATCGCTTGCGTACCACTTTTAAGATCTTGTACTTCAGCCAATAGCGCATTGTTACGCGCTTGTAGTGCAGCATTAATTTCTTGCTGTTCTTCTAGTCTGGCCTGCATATCATGCACCCGCTCCCAGCCACTCTTACCAAACCACAACGCATATTGCGTAACGAGGTTCAGCACAATCAGAATAAGCAGAAGCAGGCGCATGGGTGTTTCCTATAAGGGGAATGAGAGTGTACCTCATCCCCTTGTGGCGCTTAACGTAAGTTATAGAAAGCGCTACGGCCTGGGTAGGACGCTACATCAGCCAGTTCTTCTTCGATACGCAGCAACTGGTTGTACTTAGCCATACGATCGGAACGAGACAAGGAGCCTGTTTTGATCTGCATAGCGTTAGTCGCTACAGCGATATCGGCAATGGTGGAGTCTTCGGTTTCACCAGAACGATGAGAAATCACCGCAGTGTAACCATGACGTTTTGCCATTTCGATAGCGGCGAAAGTTTCTGTCAGTGTACCGATCTGGTTGATTTTGATCAGGATGGAGTTTGCCACACCCAGATCAATACCTTCTTTCAGGATTTTGGTGTTGGTCACGAACAAATCATCACCCACCAACTGTACTTTTTTGCCCAGTTGGTTAGTCAGGATTTTCCAACCTTCCCAATCGTCTTCAGCCATACCATCTTCGATAGAGATGATGGGGTACTTATCGCACCAGCTTTCCAGCAGGTTAACGAATTCTTGTGCTGTCAGCGATACACCACCTTCACCTGCCAAATGGTATTTGCCATCGCGGAAGAATTCGGAGCTTGCGCAATCCAGACCCAAAGCGATTTGTGAGCCAGCTTCGTAGCCCGCATCGTTGATCGCTTGCAGAATCATTTGGATAGCTGCTTCATGGTTAGCTACGTTAGGGGCAAAACCACCTTCGTCACCCACCGCTGTAGACATACCTTGTTTGTCGATGATTTTTTTCAGTGCGTGGAATACTTCAGCACCCATGCGCAATGCATCACGGAAACTACGAGCACCTATAGGCAGAATCATGAACTCTTGCATATCCAAGGTGTTGTTAGCGTGTGCACCACCGTTGATTACGTTCATCATAGGCACAGGCATTTGCATTGGGCCGCTACCACCGAAGTAACGGTACAAGGACAAACCTGAATCATCTGCAGCAGCACGTGCTACAGCCATACTAGCTGCCAACATCGCGTTAGCACCCAAACGGCTTTTATCTTCAGTACCGTCCAAGTCGATCAGAGTACGGTCGATAAATGTTTGTTCTTGTGCGTCCAAACCGATCAACGCTTCAGAAATCTCTGTATTCAGGTTTTCAACAGCGCGCAATACGCCTTTACCCAAATAACGGCTAGCATCGCCATCGCGCAGTTCCAGAGCTTCACGCGCACCGGTAGAGGCGCCTGAAGGTACGGAGGCACGCCCCATTGCACCAGATTCTAGTAATACGTCACATTCAACGGTTGGGTTGCCACGTGAATCCAGAATTTCACGGCCGATAATATCTACGATAGCACTCATGTTTTGACAGTCCTGCTTTGGTGTTAGCGATAACGCTGATAAAAACGAACCGGATCTGTTGCTATTGCCACAAATCCGGCAAGAATGTTCATGCTGGTATAAGAATTATAAAGTACCTGACCCACCTAACTCTTTATGGTGTGTATGTATTAAAAGTACCTACTCAGTCAGTTTCTTTCATCTTATAGTGGGATGGTTATACCCCTTGCACCACATACATAGTCATGTGTGCGGCGTTTTCCCGTGCTTGGCGAGCAGCCAAGTATTCGGGTGAGTTATAGAAAGCTTCTGCAGCTTCCATCGTTTCAAACTCAATGATTACTGTACGCTTGGGGGCATTGCCTTCCAAGGCCAGAGTTTCCCCACCTCGTGCCAACAACTTCACGTTATGCGTTTTCATCGCATGTGTAGAAAGCTGCTGGTAGGCTTTGTATTGCTCCGGATCAGTTACATCCACATTGGCAATAATATAAGCTGCCATGCTGTCTCCTTGGTTACTTCCAGTTGGCTTCCAACAAGCCACCTTCCTGCTTCACAATCTGATCAATCTCTTTAAGACTGCGCAGCAATGCAGGCATCAAATGTAGGGGCACAGCATTAGGGCCATCAGAGAGCGCTTTGCTTGGGTCTGGGTGTGTTTCCATAAACAACCCAGACACACCTACCGCTACTGCGGCGCGTGCTAATACCGGAACAAATTCGCTTTGTCCGCCTGATTTACTGCCTTGCCCACCCGGTAACTGTACCGAGTGCGTCGCATCAAATACCACCGGACATTCTGTTTCACGCATGATCGCTAACGAACGCATGTCAGACACCAGATTGTTGTACCCAAACGATGCCCCACGTTCGCACACCATGATGGTGTCGCCATCGCCACCCACTTCTCGGGCAGCCGCACGCGCTTTTTCTACCACATGCACCATGTCATGCGGAGCCAGAAATTGGCCTTTTTTGATATTGACCGGCTTTAAGGTCGCTGCACAGGCTTGAATGAAATCTGTTTGGCGGCACAAAAATGCAGGCGTTTGCAGCACATCCACAATGGCTGCCACATCATCCACTTGCTCTTTATCGTGTACATCGGTCAGTACAGGCACGCCGTAGTGTGCACGCACATCCGCCAAAATCTGCAAACCTTCTTGCATGCCTGGGCCACGAAACGAACTTCCGGAGCTGCGGTTCGCTTTATCAAACGAACTTTTATAAATGAATGGAATCCCCAATTCATCTGTGATTTCTTTCAGCACACCGGCTGTATCAAACGCCATTTGGCGTGACTCAATCACACATGGACCAGCGATCAGGAAAAAAGGTCTATTGAGACCAACCTGAAAACCACATAATTCCATAGCAGCTCCTGATAAACAAAACTTGACTCACCAGACTCAGTCCAGTGACGTCTGTTAGCTCACCATGCAAGCTAACAGACACATACCGCCTTAGCGTGAATTTGCCAAAGCAGCCTTAACAAAACTGATGAACAGCGGGTGACCATCACGTGGTGTAGAGGTGAACTCTGGGTGGAACTGCACACCCATGAACCATGGATGAGTCGGAATTTCCATGATTTCAGGCAAGTTCTCAGTAGGAGTACGTGCGCTGATCACCAAACCAGCCTCTTCCAGTCTAGGCACATAAGCGTTGTTCACTTCGTAGCGGTGACGGTGACGCTCGTTAACCTCTGGGCCATAGATGCTAGCAGCACGAGTACCCTCTTTAACTGGGCAACGTTGTGCGCCTTTACGCATGGTGCCGCCCAAGTCGTCTTCTTGACTACGGTGCTCTACCTTGCCATCGCGATCTTGCCATTCAGTGATCAATGCCACTACTGGGTGCGCTGCAGAAGGATCGAACTCTGTACTGTTCGCACCACCCAAACCAGCCACATGACGAGCAAACTCAATCACCGCCAATTGCATACCCAAACAAATACCCAAGTAAGGCACCTTGTTTTCACGGGCATAACGAATAGCGGTAATTTTGCCTTCTGTACCACGCTTACCAAAACCACCAGGCACCAGAATGGCGCTCAGGCCTTCCAAGCAGGCTGTGCCATCACGCTCGATGTCTTCGGAATCGATGTACTGAATTTTAACTTTGGTACGTGTGTGAATACCGGCGTGAATCAACGCTTCGCTTAGCGATTTGTAGGACTCTGTCAGCTCAACATACTTACCTACCATACCGATGGTAATTTCGTGCTCTGGGTGCTCCAACGCATCAACCAAGTTGTCCCACATGGTCAAATCGGCTGGTGGTGGAGAAATTGACAATGCATCACATACCAACTGATCCAAGCCTTGTTTGTGCAACATAGCTGGGATTTTGTAGATGGAGGTGGCATCCCATACAGAAATCACGGCATCCAATGGCACGTTGGAGAACATGGAAATTTTCGCGCGCTCATCGGGCGGAATTTCACGGTCTGCACGGCACAACAATGCGTTAGGGAACAAACCAATTTCACGCAGCTTCTGTACAGAATGCTGAGTAGGTTTGGTTTTCAATTCGCCAGCGGATTGAATGAATGGCACCAGAGTCAGGTGCACCAATGCTGTGTGGTTACGTCCCAGACGCAAGCCCATCTGACGCACAGCTTCCAAGAACGGCAAGGATTCAATATCCCCTACAGTGCCGCCAATTTCAACAATCGCAACATCGGCCTCACCGTTGTAGGCCGCTTTGGCGCCACGCATGATGAAGTCTTGAATTTCATTGGTGATATGAGGAATAACCTGAACGGTTTTACCCAAGTAATCGCCACGACGCTCTTTACGCAGAACGGATTCATAGATCTTACCGGTGGTGAAGTTATTCACCTTGCGCATTTTGGTAGAGATGAATCGTTCGTAGTGCCCTAAGTCCAGATCAGTTTCCGCACCATCTTCGGTCACGAAGACTTCGCCGTGCTGGAAAGGGCTCATGGTGCCTGGGTCCACGTTGATATAAGGATCCAGCTTGAGCATGGTGACACGCAAACCGCGAGATTCGAGTAACGCGGCCAGTGATGCCGCTGCAATGCCTTTACCCAGAGAGGAGACTACCCCCCCTGTTACAAATACATATTTGGTGGTCATTTCGATAGACGCCTGAGGGTTAGATCAGGCAGTAGCGGGAAATTTGGATTATAACGGCAACCATGGGTCAGGTGAAACAAACTGACCCGGCTGCACCTGTTTTACAACAAGGCTTGCGTCTGCTGTTGCAGCCACTCTAAAGCCTCGCCTTGCAAGAGCGGAGACAGGCGTTCACGTACCTCAGCGTGGTACGTATTTAGCCACTGCACTTCCTCTTGCGTTAATAAAGAACGTTCTATACAACGCGTATCGATGGGGCATAGCGTTAGGGTCTCAAAGCGTAGGAAATCGCCAAACTCAGTACTAAGCGCAGGCTGCGCCACCACTAAGTTTTCTATACGAATCCCCCACTGCCCTGCCCTATACAAACCAGGCTCATTCGAGGTCACCATACCTTGCTGCATGGCTACAGGTTTGGCTGGCCTACCACGCCATGAAATGGATTGTGGACCTTCATGCACGTTCAGGAAATAGCCTACACCATGCCCTGTTCCATGTCCAAACTCTAGACCTTCACGCCATAATGGCAATCGCGCTAAAACATCCAGTTGTTGCCCTGTAACCCCTATAGGGAATACAGCTTGAGACAACTGAATCATGCCTTTCAGTACCAGGGTGAAATCCCGTTTTTCTGCAGCGCTAATCTGCCCTACCGGCACCACCCTAGTGATGTCTGTTGTACCACCCCAGTACTGGCCACCAGAATCTATCAGCAACAAACCATTGCCTTGTATCCATGCATAGCTTTTTTCTGTAGCTTGGTAATGAGGCATAGCACCATTAGGGCCAAAGGCTGCAATAGTGCCAAAGCTTGGGCTCACAAAACCGGGCTTCGCTGCACGTCTAGCGGTGAGTTCTACATCCACGTCGATTTCTGACACGGGACGCTCACGCACGGTGCGCTCAAACCATGCAAAAAACTCGCACAATGCCGCACCGTCTTGCTCCATGGCATCACGTATATGGGCAATCGCCTGTTCGCCTTTAATGGCCTTCAAACTTTGCGATGGGTTCAAGGCTTGCAGCCACTGCGCTTGAGGGGCAGCCAATAATGTACCCACAGTGACGCGCTGAGGGTCTACCAAGATAGCGATGTCGTCTGGCAAATGAGCCAGATCATCAGCCACTTGGGTGTAATCACGCAGTTCAACACCATCTGCTCGTAATGCTTTGACTAGCTCTGGCGGCACTTTGCCCGCAGCCACGTACAAAATAGCACGGTCAGCATCTAGCCAGAAATGTGCTAAAAACACGGGGTTATACGGCACATCACCACCGCGCAAATTCAGCAACCACGCGATGTCATCTAGGCTGGAGATTAAATGTCCCTCTACCGCTAATGCCTGCATCTGCTCACGCACTTGCTGCAACTTCTGGGTACGCGACTCAATAGCGTACTCCAACGCATGCTCATACACGGGCGCATGAGGCAAAATTGGACGTTCAGCCCAAATCTGACCCGGCAAATCCAGCGAGGTCTCTAGGCTCAAACCGCTGTCATGAATACGGCTCCAGCTTTCAAAGCTCTGCATGGACAACACATTGCCATCTATAGCAACAACGTCACCTTCTGCCAAGTGCGCTTCCACCCAAGGCAGGGGATCCAGCACACCTGTATCACCTTGACGCATCAATGCTATGCCTGAGTCACGTAGATCACTCTCGGCTTGTACCCAGTAACGACTATCCGTCCAAAGGCCTGCAAAATCCTGCGTGACCAGCAAACTACCTGCTGAGCCACCAAAACCGCTCAGCCACGCTCGCGCTTGCCAGTGTTCTGGCAAATATTCAGATAGATGGGGATCGGCAGAAGGAATAAAACATGCCTGCACAGTTGCCTGCTGCATCACGGCACGTAGCGCCTGAATACGGTCACTAATAGAGTGGGAAGCCTTGAGTTTATTCATTTTCCTGACAATCTTGTGCGCTCTGGTAACGAAGTAATCTCTGCGTTACGCTTAAACCAACAGTATAGCGTTCTAAAACAAACTGTTTAACGATTCTGAAGTTGCTTTTAGTCCCGCAAACGGCTGCCTACCCTATAATTGGCAGCATCTTAATACTTTTGTTGCATCAACCCGTGCTTTGGCACGAATGTTGCAACACTATACCTATATCCGGAGGACCTCTTACATGTCTGAACGCGAATCGATGGAATACGATGTGGTAATCGTAGGCGGTGGGCCTGCTGGCTTAGCCACTGCTATCCGCATCAAACAACGAGCAGCCACAGCCAACCAAGACATTAGCGTTTGCGTGTTGGAAAAAGGGGCAGAAATTGGTGCTCACATCCTATCCGGCGCAGTGATGGATCCCCAAGCTCTGACCGAGCTGATTCCAGACTGGAAAGACAAAGGCGCCCCCTTAAATATAGAAGTCAACGCAGACAAATTTGTTTTTTTGGACGAAAAAGGCGCCAAAAAAACCCCCATGTGGATGCTGCCTGACTGTTTTAAAAACCACGGTAACTACATCGTACGACTGGGTGATGTCACCAAATGGTTGGGCGAACAAGCTGAAGCACTGGGCGTGGATATTTTCCCCGGTTTTGCTGCTGCCACTCTGCTTTACACCGAAGACGGCTCTGCGGTTCGCGGCGTTATCACGGGCGATATGGGTGTGGCCCGCGACGGCACGCACACCGCACATTACCAACCCGGTATGGAACTGCTAGCGAAATACACCATTTTTGCAGAAGGTTCCCGTGGCCACTTAGGCCGTCAGCTCATCGAGAAATTCAAACTTGATGAAGGCAAAAACGCGCAAAACTACGGTATTGGTATTAAAGAAATGTGGGAAGTTGATCCTTCCCAATCCCAACCTGGCTTGGTAATGCACTTGGCTGGCTGGCCTTTGGATTCCGACACCTATGGTGGCGCTTTCTTGTACCACTTGGATAACAACATCGTTGTAGTAGGTTTGGTCGTAGGCTTGGATTACGCTAACCCATGGCTGTCACCGTTTGAAGAGTTCCAACGCTTCAAAACCCATCCTTATGTACGCCCCACCTTTGAAGGCGGCAAACGCTTGGCTTATGGTGCACGCGCCCTGACTGCGGGCGGCCTGCTGTCTTTACCTAAACTGGTATTCCCAGGTGGTGCACTGGTAGGCTGTGAAGCAGGTTTCTTGAATGCGTCACGCATCAAGGGAAGCCACGCAGCAATCAAATCCGGCATGATGGCCGCTGATGCCATCGTTGACGCCCTGAGCAACAACCGTGAATACGATGAGCTTAGCGCCTACCCTGCAGCATTTGAAGACTCTTGGTTGCACTCTGAACTGAACAAAGCACGTAACTTTAAGCTGTGGTTCAAAAAAGGCCGCACCATGGGTACGTTGATGACAGGTATAGAGCAGTTGGTACTGAAAGGGAAAATGCCATGGTCACTGCGTAACACCAAACCAGACCACGCGTTCCTGCAACCCGCCGCATCGTGTCAGCGTATTGAGTATCCAAAACCAGATGGCAAACTCACCTTTGACCGCCTAAGCTCCGTCTTTATCTCTAACACCAACCACGAGGAAGACGAACCTATTCACCTGACACTTAAAGATGCCGCGATTCCAGTCAAACTGAATCTGGCCACTTACGCAGGCCCAGAAGCACGCTACTGTCCTGCTGGTGTGTACGAGTTCATCAAAAATGACTCGGGTGAAGACCAACTGCAAATCAATGCACAAAACTGCGTGCACTGTAAAACCTGTGATATTAAAGACCCTTCCCAAAATATTGTTTGGGTACCACCGCAAGGCGGTGAAGGGCCTGTTTATAACGGGATGTAAGACCTTTTGTCCTAGACTGCTGTACTAAGCGCTACGACAAATGCTTGGGGGCGGTGAAGGTGGATACATAATCCACACTCACCGCCCCCAGTTTTATGAGTCATCACACTATAGCCACACCTATCTCGGCATGGCTAAGTAGAAGCTAGACCTTCTTACGCCCTGGCAGGTTGATCACCACCAAACCTGTTACCACCAAGATCACGCCCAGCTTCGTTAAGGTATCGGGCACCTCACCCAAAATTACCCACGCCAACAAAATAGCTAATACAGGCACACCCAAACTAGACATACCCGCAACCGTAGCAGAGACGCGCTGAATCACGCTTAGCCATAACAACCAACCCACACCCGAAGCCAGCGCCCCCATGTATAGCAAACCTATCACTAGCTCAGGGCCAATCACCCACGGCTGTTGTGGTACGAGCAAGCCCATAGGGATGGTAATAATCGCCCCCATCAGCAGTTGCCATACTGTCAGGTTAATAATGTTTGGTTGGTATTTTTCGAACATCACTTTGGACCATACCGCACCAATACCCCAGCAAGCACCGGACAACAAGGCCAACAACGAGCTTGCCATTCCGCCCATGCCCTGCCATGGCTTCAACACCATCAACAAACCCACCAGACCAAACCCTAGTGCGATTAAGTACTTAGCATCAGGTTTATTACCCATGATGCGCCATGAGAAAAACACTACCCAAAATGGCATGGTGTAAGCCAACAGTACAACCTGCCCTGCCCCGCCACTCATCAGCGCAAACTGAGCCAACACCTGGAACCCTACCGTTTGCATCACGGCTATACCTAAGCACAACCAAAATGGCGGCATGCTAAAAGGAATACGCCGCCAGCACTGCACTGCAAATAAGAAGAAAAATGCAATGACGTAACGTGTGGCCACTAAATCAATGGGGCCGATGAGCTTGGTCATGGATTTCATCACAATCCAGCTCACCCCCCACAGCACTATCGTTAGCCCCATCAACAATAGGGCATTACGGCTTGACTCACTTTGTTCCAACCTATTCTCCCGCATGCGTGGCTTGTCGCACACCACGCACAAAATCTACTTTTCTCAACCACATCAACGCAACAATAAAGAATAATCCCGTACACAGTAAGGCCAAGCGCTGATTGCCTTGGCTTACCCACGCCACTACGCCATATGACAATGGCCCTACTACCGCTGCCAGTTGTACCGCAAAGCTCCACAGCGCATAAAACTCACCTTGCCTACCGGGCGGCGTTAAGGCTCCTACCATCGCCCTACCAGCGCTTTGGCTGCTACCTATACATAAGCCTGCCAGTGCTGCCGCAATCCAAAAACCAGTCATTGACGTAGTTGCACTTGCCACAATCACCATCACCAGCCACCCCAACAAGGTGAGGGTCAGTGCTATTTTGTGGCCAATGGCATCTTGCACTGAACCAAACGTAAGTGCACCTACTGCCGCCGCAATATTGACAGTAAAAATCAACATCATGGTCTGGCCCATATTAAAGCCCATGACCTGCGTGGCATACACTGACGATAACGTGATCACTACCGAAATACCTGCTTGATAGCAGGCACAACAACACAGCAATCTATAGAGATCAGGAAAGTGCTTGCGGCTTTCTTTGTATGCATGCTGTATGTGTGCAAACCAATGCCGTGATGCCACTGCTTTTGTGTCTGTTGCAGGTTCTTTTAGCCACAAAAAAGCAGGTATGGCCGCCACACTAAACACCGTTGCCGTTAACACCATCACCCACGGCACATACTGTGATGCTACCCAGCCTTTGTCCTCGCCTATCACCACAAGTGCCAGTGACAGCCCTAAGGTCAGCATGCCTCCAAAATAGCCAAAGCCCCAGCCCCAACCAGACACCCTGCCCAACGCTTCTGGCTTGGCAATGGTAGGTAAGAAAGACGCCACCACCGCTTCGCCCACACAATAGCAATAGTTGGACAGCACTAAAAACACCATCGCCCACAACAACGTTCCCTGGCCAGCCCCTGCCAGAAACAGCGTACCTACCACACACCCTATCGTGCTGATAAACAATAAAAATCGTTTTCGGCCATGCCTATCTACCCATGCCCCTAACGCAGGCATGCTCAGCATGATCAATAAATAAGAAAAAGATAGCGTGGTTGTCCACGCCAAGGTGCCCCATGCTGCACCTTCAGCCACTACACCTACAAAATAAGCACCAAATACCGAAGTCAGCACAACGGTTGTGTAACCCGAGTTGGCAAAGTCATACATCGCCCATGCCCAGAACTCTCGTTTTTTCACCTGCGGCTGTAGGGTATGCGTCAAGCGCCCAGTGGTGTTTTGCATGCCTGCTCGTTGTATGTGAAGTAAGGAGTAACTATATTGCCTGAAAACAGAACACCCTGTTGGCAACAACATGATGCCAACAGGGTGTTTAGCCTGCGTCAAATCAGGTTAAGCGTTCGGCGTGAAAACGCAAATGATCATCCATAAAGGTGGCAATAAAATAATAGCCATGATCATAGCCAGCGTGCCGACGTAAGGTCAGAGGTTGACCTGCTGCGAGGCAAGCTGCCTCGAGCTCTTCTGGGTAAAGCTGCTCAGCCAGAAACTGGTCACTTAAGCCTTGATCTACCAAGATTCCAGCGGGGAAAGGTTGTTGAGACTGACGCATCAATGCCGACGCATCATGCTGTTCCCATATGGCGCGGTCTTCACCCAAATAGCCGCTAAACGCTTTATGCCCCCAGGGGCACTTTGTTGGTGCCGCAATAGGAGCAAATGCGGATACGCTGCGGTATTTTTCAGGATGACGTAGCGCCAACACCAATGCACCGTGCCCACCCATAGAGTGACCAAAGATCCCTACCTTGCTGGCATCACCTGACAACTGCGTTGTGACGATAGTAAATAGCTCATCCGTCACATAGCTTTCCATACGGTAATGCGTGGACCATGGAGCCTGCGTAGCATCCACATAGAAACCAGCACCTGTACCGAAATCCCAATGATCAGCCTCGCCAGGGACTTCAGCCCCACGAGGACTAGTATCAGGCGTTACCAACATCACGCCCAACTGTGCAGCCAACCGTTGGGCTGCACCTTTGATCATGAAAGTTTCTTCAGTACAAGTTAGCCCGGCCAAATAAAACAGCACAGGCACCTTGCCCTGCTTGGCTTGTGGCGGTTCAAACACCGAAAACCGCATAGGTAGCCCAATTGCTTGGGAAGCATGTTTATAAAAGCGTTGCACTCCATCAAAACAACGATGCTCGCTAATTACTTCAAGCTCTACCGACATAAGGCCACATCCTCCCACTACGAATTAGTACACCACTACTGAACGAATAGACTCACCACGTTTCATTAAATCAAAACCTTCGTTGATTTGATCCAACGACAACTTATGCGTGATCAAGTCATCAATATTCAGCTTACCTTCCATGTACCAATCTACCAATTTAGGTACATCAGTACGACCACGAGCACCACCAAACGCGGAACCTTTCCATACGCGGCCAGTAACCAACTGGAATGGACGAGTAGAGATTTCCGCACCGGCTTCCGCCACACCAATAATGATGGACTGCCCCCAACCACGGTGGCAGCACTCCAATGCTTGACGCATGACTTTGGTGTTACCGATACACTCGAACGAGTAATCTGCACCGCCATCAGTCAATTGGATAATGTGATCCACGACGTTTTCTACTTCACTAGGATTAATGAAGTGGGTCATACCGAACTGTCTAGCCATGGCTTCACGTTCAGGGTTCAGGTCTACACCGATGATCTTATCGGCACCTACCATTTTGGCACCCTGAATCACGTTCAGACCAATACCACCCAAACCAAATACCACCACATTGGCACCGGCTTCTACATTCGCTGTAAACAGTACCGCACCCACGCCTGTCGTTACACCACAACCTATGTAGCAAACTTTATCAAAAGGCGCGTCAGGACGAATTTTTGCCAACGCAATTTCAGGTACTACGATGTGGTTCGCAAAGGTAGACGTACCCATGTAATGGAAAATAGGTTTGCCATCAATAGAAAAGCGAGATGTGCTGTCTGGCATCAAGCCTTTACCTTGTGTAGCGCGAATGGCTGTACACAAGTTTGTTTTGCGGGACAAACAGGATTTGCACTGACGGCACTCAGGGGTATACAGCGGCACCACATGATCACCGGCTTTCAACGATGTCACGCCAGGCCCTGTTTCTAATACCACGCCGGCGCCTTCGTGACCCAAAATAGCAGGGAACAACCCTTCTGGATCGGCACCCGACAAGGTGTAGTAATCTGTATGGCAAATACCAGTGGCTTTAATTTCCACCAATACTTCGCCCGCTTTAGGGCCATCTAAAGTAACTTCTTCAATAGTAAGAGGCTCCCCCGCTTTCCAGGCTACGGCTGCGCGTGTTTTCATCATTTTTTCAACTCCCAATGTAATGCTAGTGTCAGCTGTTCAGGCAGTCTATTCTGCCCCCGCCTCCAGCACAAGCCCTATAGCCAGCCTGCGTAAAAGGCTTTTTACTGCGCATTGTCAACGCACTGAAATTTTTATTACGTAATATCTCATTACTAACTGATCTCAGACTGCGGTTTACTCGTCCAGAATCTTTGGCTAAACTCTTTTTTTGTTGCTTGTTCAAGTTGCTGCACCCCACCAATTGCGGTAAGCCATAACAATACAGCCATCATGTCTACTAAAAACAATAGAACCTTTCAAATTCGCTCACTTCTTCCTAATCGTGTACTTGGTGCCGCTGCTGTAGGCGCTATGGTATTGCTGAGCGGATGTGCTACCAAACAATCCCCCCCTGGTGATCAGGCCAGTCTAGACGAGTTATTTGTCAGTCTGAGCGCTACGGATAACCAACGTTACCGTACTCAATCAGACCCATTAGGTGCCTACCTCAAGAACCGAGCGCAAAGCGATATTTATCTTGCCGAACGCCAAGAGCAACCCAGCACTAGTGATTTTGCTGAAGCGGCTTTAGATTTTCTAGGTACTAAATATCGTTATGGTGGTTCCGTACCCGAAACCGGTTTTGATTGCAGTGGCTTGGTGGGCTACGCCGCTGAAAAGTCTCTAGGTCTGAAACTTCCCAGACAATCAGCTGATATTGCTAAAGAAGGCGAATCTGTTAGACGCAACGAATTACAAAAAGGCGACTTGGTCTTTTTTAATACACGTGGCGCTCGCTTCTCTCATGTAGGCATTTATATAGGCAACAATAAATTTGTACATGCTCCCCGCACCGGCGCTGTGGTTCGTGTAGAAGATATGAGCGTATCGTACTGGACTAAACGTTATAACGGTGCTCGCCGCCTTACTGCCAGTAACTAAGCTTGTTAGAACACTAAAAAGCCAGCTCGATTGAGCTGGCTTTTTTGTTTCCGGAGCAAACGTTGTCAGGACTTAATGCGTCTTCCCGCTGTACGGGCATGACTCACAAAAGCCGCCCTGCGTCAGCGCCAGTTTCATGCTGCATACAGAGCGCCTACAAGCAACCACTTTCACACCGGAGCGTTGTGCGGCGGCCCTAAAAGTTTTCATTACGTTGTGGCCCAAGAAGTCAGTCAAAAGAATCAGCAACTCAGTGCCTGAAGGCAGTTGCAAGGTCTTTTTTTGATGAGAGGGGTCTCTACCACTAATGTGTTGTTTGATCTTAATATTGTGCAGGTTGAGCAGATCAGGAATGTTCCCCAATCTATCTGCTCCTACCACCACGGCTGTTACCTGATTAGACATGCTTACTCCTTAAAATTGAAAACATGATAAACGATAATCATTATCATTAAGATTGTCAATCTTGAGTATGTAAGAACCGTTACACTCTGCCATTATTTCGCTATAAACATATAAAAAAACCCCTGGTGTATAGACATCAGGGGTTTATCTTATGCAGTCTCATCGCGAAAAGCTCACTCTTACACTGAGCTTTCGCCATCCAAAGCATCTTGCACTACATCACGTGTTAGTGCTGGGGCTAACATCTCTAGCAGCACATACACATAATCGCGTAAGAACGACCCAGCTTTCACAGCCACACGAGTTTGATGCTTACCAAACAAGTGTCCTGCAGACAAACCAACCAGACCTTTATCACGACGCGGATCAAAGGCAACGCCAGCGATAATCCCGATACCCAAGCCTACATCAACGTAGGTTTTAATCACGTCGGCGTCCAACGCTTCCAACACGATATCTGGGGTGAGATTTTCATTAGCAAATGCTTCATCTATAGAACGTCTACCCGAGAACGCATGGTCGTACGTCACGATGGGGTACTTAGCCAGCAACTTCAAACTCAGGTTCTTAGAAGCCGGTGTAGGCAGTTCGGCCAACTCGTGATCAGGCTTTACTACAATAGTGTGTTCCCACTCATACACTGGCAATGCGACCAACCCAGGCGTTTTAGACAGTGTTTCAGTCGCAATCGCCACATCAGCCTGCTCGTGCAACACCATAGATGCCAAATGCGCAGGGCTGCCCTCTGCCAAGGATAAATGCACCTTAGGAAAACGTTTTCTGAAAGCAGGAATCACTTTAGGCAGCAAATAACGAGCTTGAGCGTGGGTACATGCGATCACCAGCGTACCTTCGTCGTCACGCGCAAAGTCATCACTGACTTTTTTCAGATTATCCACTTCGAGCATAATGCGCTCGATGATCTTGGCCACATCCGCACCAGGACGAGTAAGCCCCTTAATGCGTTTGCCATGTCGTTCGAAAATTTTGATGCCCAGTTCATCTTCAAGCTCAATAATGGCTTTGGATACACCTGGTTGTGAGGTATAGAGTGAACGAGCCGCTTCAGTCAAATTGTACTGACGGCGTATTGTCTCCCGCACAAATCGGAATTGTTGAAGATTCATAGTAAGCCCCTGTTGTTAGCTCATTATATGGAATAAGAAAGGGGCTTACTCGTCCTGGTGCGGATGTGGCCAAGATCATCGAGCGCATTATGCTCGAAGTGGATAATCTGAAAAAAGTCAGTGATGACTTTGCGCGTGACGACG
>SRSN01000364.1 GCA_004791645.1 Alcaligenaceae bacterium 429 | reverse complement strand
TCGATACCGACCTGCCAGAAGCTTCGATTACCATCGACACCATTGCCGGTGACGACGTGATCAACAAGGCTGAGTCCGAGTCCGACGTGACCATCACTGGTACCGTGGGTAAAGACGTCAAGGCTGGTGATACCGTCACTGTGACCGTGAACGGCAAGGATTACACCACCACCGTTAACGCTGACGGCAAGACCTGGAACGTGGATGTTCCTGGTACCGAACTGGCCCAGGACAGCAATGTTCACGCCAAGGTCGAGACCGAAGACGCTGCGGGCAACCCAGCGAGCGCTGAAGCTGACCGTGGCTACGGTGTCGATACCGATCTGCCCGAAGCTTCGATTACCATCGACACCATTGCCGGTGACGACGTAATCAACAAGGCTGAGTCCGAGTCCGACGTGACCATCACCGGTACGGTTGGCAAGGATGTGAAGGCCGGTGATACCGTCACTGTGACCGTGAACGGTAAGGACTACACGACCACCGTTAACGCTGACGGCAAGACCTGGAACGTGGATGTTCCTGGTTCCGAGTTGGCTGCTGATTCGAACGTACACGCCAAGGTCGAGACTGAAGACGCTGCAGGCAACCCAGCGAGCGCTGAAGCTGACCGCGGCTACGGTGTCGATACCGATCTGCCCGAAGCTTCGATTACCATCGACACCATTGCGGGCGATGACGTAATCAACAAGGCTGAGTCCGAGTCTGACGTGACCATCACTGGTACGGTTGGCAAGGATGTGAAGGCTGGTGATACCGTGACCGTAACGGTCAACGGCAAGGACTACACGACCACCGTTAACGCTGACGGCAAGACCTGGAACGTGGACGTTCCTGGTTCCGAGTTGGCTGCTGATTCGAACGTACATGCCAAGGTCGAGACCGAAGATGCTGCGGGTAACCCTGCGAGCGCTGAAGCTGACCGCGGCTACGGTGTGGATACCGATCTGCCAGAAGCTTCGATCACGATCGACACCATTGCTGGCGACGACGTGATCAACAAGGCCGAGTCCGAGTCTGACGTGACCATCACTGGTACGGTTGGCAAGGATGTGAAGGCCGGTGATACCGTGACCGTGACGGTCAACGGTAAGGACTACACGACCACCGTTAACGCTGACGGCAAGACCTGGAACGTGGATGTTCCCGGCTCCGAGCTGGCTGCTGATTCGAACGTACACGCCAAGGTTGAGACCGAAGACGCTGCGGGCAACCCAGCG
>SRSN01000363.1 GCA_004791645.1 Alcaligenaceae bacterium 429 | reverse complement strand
GCGTTCACGGTGGTCGTGTAGTCCTTACCGTTCACGGTCACAGTCACCGTGTCACCAGCCTTCACATCCTTGCCAACCGTACCGGTGATGGTCACGTCGGACTCGGACTCGGCCTTGTTGATCACGTCGTCACCGGCAATGGTGTCGATGGTAATCGAAGCTTCTGGCAGGTCAGTGTCGACACCGTAGCCGCGGTCGGCTTCAGCCGAAGCGGGATTACCAGCAGCGTCTTCCGTTTCGACCTTGGCGTGTACGTTCGAATCAGCAGCCAACTCAGCACCAGGAACGTCTACGTTCCAGGTCTTGCCGTCAGCGTTAACGGTGGTCGTGTAGTCCTTGCCGTTCACGGTCACAGTGACGGTGTCACCAGCCTTCACATCCTTGCCAACCGTACCAGTGATGGTCACGTCAGACTCGGACTCAGCCTTGTTGATCACGTCATCGCCCGCAATGGTGTCGATCGTGATCGAAGCTTCTGGCAGGTCGGTGTCGACACCGTAGCCACGGTCGGCTTCAGCCGAAGCGGGGTTGCCCGCAGCGTCTTCAGTCTCAACCTTGGCATGTACGTTCGAATCCTGGGCCAGTTCGGTACCAGGAACGTCTACGTTCCAGGTCTTGCCGTCAGTGTTAACGGTGGTCGTGTAGTCCTTGCCGTTCACGGTCACGGTGACGGTGTCGCCAGCCTTCACATCCTTGCCAACCGTACCAGTGATGGTCACGTCGGACTCGGACTCGGCCTTGTTGATCACGTCATCGCCCGCAATGGTGTCGATCGTGATCGAAGCTTCTGGCAGGTCGGTATCCACACCGTAGCCACGATCAGCTTCAGCGCTGGCTGGGTTACCAGCCGCGTCTTCCGTTTCCACCTTGGCGTGAACATTGCTGTCCTGGGCCAATTCGGTACCGGGAACATCCACGTTCCAGGTCTTGCCGTCAGCGTTCACGGTGGTCGTGTAGTCCTTGCCGTTCACGGTCACAGTGACGGTGTCACCGGCCTTGACGTCTTTACCCACGGTACCGGAAATGGTCACGTCGGACTCGGACTCGGCCTTGTTGATCACGTCGTCACCGGCAATGGTGTCGATCGTGATAGCGGCTTCAGGCAGGTCGGTATCCACACCGTAGCCACGGTCGGCTTCGGCGCTGGCTGGGTTACCAGCCGCGTCTTCCGTTTCCACCTTGGCGTGAACATTGCTGTCCTGGGCCAATTCGGTACCGGGAACATCCACGTTCCAGGTCTTGCCATCGGCGTTCACGGTGGTCGTGTAGTCCTT
>SRSN01000362.1 GCA_004791645.1 Alcaligenaceae bacterium 429 | reverse complement strand
AAACAAAGTCCATTTAAAATAAGTAAAAGTTAGTAACTTTGAACATATGAAACACTCAGCCACCATACGAAAAAAGGAGCATATGCATGCTCCTTTACTATCCAAAAAAACGAACCACAACCAAGACTTAAGACGACTGCAGACACCTCAACTACGTGGTGTATTTTGCAATTGATCTAATACCCCATCAGCCACAAAATGGACGTTTTGGATCTCTCGCCACGAGCCTAACACTTCGGTTGGATTGATCAGCTTCAGAGAGTCGAAGCGTGTCGCTGCTTCTTGGACAATGGCCGGGTCTCGTACCCTATAGTTAAAGTCGCTCAAAAGGCGCTGAGTATCTGGCGTATATAAAAACTGTAGAAAGGCGGTTGCGAGTTCTTGGGTACCCCGCTCATTCGCCACTTTATCCACCACCGCCACAGGGAACTCCGCTAAGACACTACTAGGTGGCACAACGATTTCAAAACTCTGATCTTGAAACTCTGGGCTAGCGAGAATATTGCGCTCCTCGAACTCGAAGGTCAGCAACACATCGCCCTGACCATTTTGAGCAAAGGCCACAGTTGCCCCTCTACTGCCAGTAGGAAAATTTTCTACGTTCGCCAACAGGCTACCTACAAACTCCCTAATTTTGGCTTCATCGCCGTTAAATTTTTGATGCGCGAACAACCACGCCCCCAAGTAGCTATAGCGCGCATTACCGGAGGTTTTAGGGTTTGAAAACACTAGACTGACGTCATCGCGTACTAAATCATCCCAGTCTTTGATATTTTTAGGATTCCCTTCACGCACCAAGAAAGTAATGGTGCTGTAGTAAGGAGAGCTATTGTGCGGCAAGCGCTGTGCCCAGTCCTCGGCCAAAATGCCTCGTTCTACTAAGGCATCTATATCGGTGACCTGATTAAAAGTGACCACATCGACTTTTTTACCTTGAATAATGTCTTGTGCTTGGCGCGAACTACCTGCAAACGATTGATCTATCTTGATGCTCTGGCCGGTTTGTTGCTGCCAATACTCTACAAACTTAGGATTCACCGCGGCAAAGGTTTCACGGGCCACATCGAAAGATGCATTCAACAAACTGCTGGTTTGCGCCATGACAGTAAAACTGCTTATCGCGGCGATCAGCGTGAATACCCCTGCCGTAATGTTCACATTCATCTTCTACTCCACATAACATTGGCATTACTGCCAAATCATTTATTCATGCAGAGCATTATGAGCAACCCATCATTGAATACGAACAACAAGGTCCTCATACACTTATAACTATTTTTAAAAC
>SRSN01000361.1 GCA_004791645.1 Alcaligenaceae bacterium 429 | reverse complement strand
CAATAATGAATTACTTAATAAATGTGATTGGAATAAGGAGTGTGTTTGTGAAACAGAAACGCATCAAGCTATACCTGATGGTTATGTCGCTACACGGGTTGATCTGTTTTCTAGGCCATGTGGTTGATTTCATGGCGTTTCATCTCTCACAGCAGGTACTGATACAGGCGGTTTGACGGTATATGTTGTAGTCTTACCAAGTGGCATACGTCTTTATTCGTGTGTTGCTACATTGGAAATGACTATTTCTAATAATCTTCGCTATAATCGCTCCATCAAGGGGAGTAGCTTAATTTCCGCTGCATCGTCATCACGGTAGTACCATGAGTACTCCCGGTGCACGGGTAACACAGGCTTTGGGCTGTATCGTTACAAGCAAGACCTTGCCGTTAAAGGGCAAGGTACGACTCCAATTCGAGTAAGCCTGTCCTTTTGGATCAGGCTTTTTTTGTTTTTGGAGTGCTTATGTTGGAATTTCTGCAAACGCTTAGTTGGGCGGCTGTCTTTCAGATCATCATGATCGACATCTTGCTGGGCGGGGATAACGCAGTAGTGATTGCGTTAGCGTGCCGTAACTTGCCCGCTAAACAGCGTATGCAAGGGGTGCTATGGGGTACGGCAGGTGCGATTATCCTGCGAGTGATACTGATTGCCTTTGCGTTGACCTTGTTGGCTATCCCGTATCTGAAAATTGTGGGTGCCTTGCTGTTGGCCTGGGTGGCAATTCGCCTGTTGATTCCCGAGGAAGGCGAGCACGGCAATATTAAAAGTGGTGTGTCTATCATGAGCGCCATTAAAACCATCATCATTGCTGACTTTGTGATGAGCTTGGATAACGTGATCGCGATTGCAGGTGCGGCACAAATGGCTGACCCTAGCCATCAGTTGGGTCTTGTGATTTTTGGTCTGTTAGTGAGCATTCCTATCATTGTTTGGGGTAGCACTATCGTTCTGAAGATGATTGACCGATTCCCCATCATTGTGACCTTGGGTGCTGCGTTGCTGGGCTGGATTGCCGGTGGTTTGATGGTGACCGATATTGCCTACACCGAGCGTTTTGGTGAGCCAAGCAATGTGGTCTTCTACGGTGCACACATCGCGGGTGCTGTGTTGATCGTGGCGATAGGTAAATGGATGGCAAGTCGCCAAGCTAAAAAGGCAATTACGCCAGCCGAGTAATACCCACGCATTCTATTACTGTTGTATCAAACAGCCATGGTGCCCGTTGCCATGGCTGTTTTTTGTTTGCCTAGTGAGACGAAAATGGGTTGTTCTTGGTTTTTTCTCATTAATAAATGATAATTATTATCG
>SRSN01000360.1 GCA_004791645.1 Alcaligenaceae bacterium 429 | reverse complement strand
ACTTCAAATACAATACATACGTATGTATTGAATGGTGTAGAACATGAGCAAACCACGCAGCATAGATAGAGACAAAGTATTAGATATTGCTGAAGCCATCGTAGATCAAAGCGGGGCAGCAGCATTGACGATTGATGCCGTCGCTAAAGCGATGGGCATTAGTAAAGGCGGGGTGCAATCGTGTTTTGGTACTAAGCAGGGCTTGGTGAATGCCATGCTGGAGCGCTGGGGGCGACGTTACGATGCGTGCTTAGAAAAGGCGGCGGGTGTCTCCGTGGAGCAGTTATCCAGCATAGATAAAATCAGCCAGCACATACATATCACCGCAGATGAGCAGGCGCTGATTGCGCGAGCGGCCAGCCATCTTAGTGTGCTTCTAGAGGCTAAAGAGCTACGCGAGTGGATCAAACGCTGGCATCACGAACGACTAGCCGAGTTAGACACCTCTACCCCTGAAGGTAGACAAGCACGTATTGCGTACTTTGCGACAGAAGGGGCGTTTGTATTGCGTTACTTTGGGTTGGCTGAGTTAAGCGATCAAGCGTGGCAAGACACCTTCAACGATATAGCAGGCTTGATGGGCAAGCAGGCGATGTAACCACCTCTTAAGTCAGGGCAGTAGTTTTCATGTTGAGTTGGGTTTTTTTAGTGATATCCAGTGCGCTGGAGGTCTTGTGGGCAGCAGGGCTGAAGTATGCAGAAAGTCCTACAGAGTGGGTGGCAACCGTTCTATGTATTGTGGGTAGTTTTGTGTTCATGGTGTTGGCTGCTCAGCGGATGGGGGCAGCGTTCGCGTATGTGGTGTTTGTCACCTTTGGCACAGTAGGCACCTATATGTTGGATGTGCTGTATTTCGGCAAAGAGCTTAAATGGGCGGCTGTGCTGGCCATTGCCGTGATTTTGTTTTCGGTGATCAAGTTAAAGCAGAACGAGGTATAGGATGAATTGGCTATTTCTGGTTCTGGCAGGCTTGTTAGAGATTTTTGTGGTGGCCGGTATTCGTGATATTGCGAGTAAGCGCTATAGACGTGGGGCGGTAGTGTATGGCTTAGGCTTATCTAGCTCGTTGTACTTTTTGTACCTTTCCATGCGTAGCATTGATGTGTCTATTGCGTATACCGCTTACACAGGAATAGGAGTGATAGGTACGGTGGTGTCCGGTATTGTGTTATGGGGCGATAAAGGTGGTGTACGCAAGTTTTTCTACTTACTGTTGATCATTGCCTCTATCGTGGCGTTGAAAATGTTGGGCTGATTGGCTGCCTCATAGAAGGGAAGGGTATATCCCTACTGGTTGTTTGGCTAATTGTTTCTAAAAGTTTTTATTTTACTT
>SRSN01000359.1 GCA_004791645.1 Alcaligenaceae bacterium 429 | reverse complement strand
CCTGTCTCCTTACTTCATCACCAACCCAGACAAACAAGTTGCTGCAATGGATGAGCCTTTCATCCTGATCTTCGACAAGAAAATCAGCAACATCCGTGACCTGTTGCCAGTACTGGAGCAAGTTGCAAAATCCAGCCGTCCTCTGCTGATTATTGCTGAAGACGTTGAAGGCGAAGCTCTGGCTACTCTGGTTGTGAACAACATCCGCGGTATCCTGAAAACTGTTGCTGTTAAAGCTCCTGGCTTCGGCGACCGTCGTAAAGCTATGCTGGAAGACATCGCTATCCTGACTGGCGGTACCGTGATTTCCGAAGAAACCGGTATGTCTCTGGAAACAACTACTCTTGAGCACCTGGGTCAAGCCAAACGCATCGAAGTAGCTAAAGAAAACACAACGATCATTGATGGCGCAGGCGACAGCCCATCCATCGAAGCACGCGTAAAACAAATCCGCGTTCAGATCGAAGAAGCAACTTCCGACTACGATCGTGAAAAACTGCAAGAGCGCGTAGCCAAACTGGCTGGCGGTGTTGCTGTAATCCGCGTTGGTGCTGCAACTGAAGTTGAAATGAAAGAGAAAAAAGCTCGCGTGGAAGATGCTCTGCACGCCACTCGCGCTGCTGTAGAAGAAGGTATTGTTCCTGGCGGTGGCGTAGCTCTGATTCGTGCACGCGCAGCTGTTGCAGCACTGACAGGCGACAACCTGGATCAAGACGCTGGTATCAAACTGGTACTGCGTGCTATCGAAGCTCCTCTGCGCACTATCGTTGCTAACGCTGGTGACGAGCCAAGCGTAGTAGTAAACGCTGTTGCTGCTGGCGAAGGTAACTACGGTTACAACGCTTCCACAGGCGAGTACACAGACTTGGTAGCTGCTGGTGTTCTGGATCCAACCAAAGTAACACGTACAGCTCTGCAAAACGCTGCTTCCGTAGCCAGCCTGTTGCTGACAACTGAAGTTGCTGTTGCCGAAATCGCTGATGACAAGGCTGAAGGTATGCCTGACATGGGTGGTATGGGCGGTATGGGTGGTATGGGCGGCATGGGCGGCTTCTAAGCACCTATCCTTCTTCGCGCCTTGCTTTAGCAAAGCGCGAACCCCCTCTAAAAACCCTGCAGCATGGCTGCAGGGTTTTTTCGTTGTGCTCGCCTTTGTGATTGCCTGCCACGCCCATATCACCAAACGGTTATCTGCACCCACACGCCCCACCAAGTCACAGACGCTATCCCTCAACTCACCGCACAAACATAGAGAAAGCCGAGTCTATTTTTCTCACAAACAGCCGTGACGATCATGATATGATTTATATACGTTTTGTATATAGGTAATGTATGGGT
>SRSN01000358.1 GCA_004791645.1 Alcaligenaceae bacterium 429 | reverse complement strand
TCTTTAGAGACAACACTCCATTTAATGGCTATGATTATCCCATTCAAATAGGCTGTGTTTACACTCCTATGTACTCATTCACTCCCGATTCCCTAGAGTATAGTCTTTCGTTCTCGATTTCAGAGATTGAAAAGGCTTGCCCGGGCATGGAGCAAAGTGGCTTCGTATCAATTTAAGTTGGTGAGGAATGAAGACTAGAAAAAGTATTTTCAGTCTCGACACCCGCGACGATCACACTTTCGGCAACGTACCCGCGTTCCAGACCTAGGAAATGAATGCAGGTAGTAGCCAGAGTTTCCTCATTGCCAAGGAGGCTAGGCATGTCTAAATCTGAGGCACAGACACGAGCCGACTTGATCGACCAGCAACTCGCGTTATCAGGCTGGAACGTCAAAGACCCGACTCAGGTTATCGAAGAATTCGACATCCTCACTGCGCTAACAGAGGGTGTAGCCGAACCACGCACCCCATATCAGGGCCATCAGTTCAGCGATTACGTCTTGCTGGGCAAAGACGGTAAGCCTCTGGCCGTGATCGAGGCCAAAAAAACCCTCCGAGATGCCGCGCTTGGCCGCGAGCAAGCCAAGCAGTACTGCTACAACATTCAGAAGCAACTGGGCAGCGAACTGCCATTCTGCTTCTACACCAACGGCCTCGAAACCTTTTTCTGGGATCTGGAAAACGCACCACCCCGCAAGGTCGTCGGTTTCCCCACGCGCGACGATCTGGAGCGCTTTGCCTACATCCGCCGCAACCGGAAGCCACTGACGCAAGAGTTCATCAACACCTCGATTGCGGGGCGCGATTACCAGATTCGCGCGATACGTTCAGTGCTCGAAGGCATCGAGCAGAAAAAGCGCGACTTCCTGCTGGTGATGGCCACCGGTACCGGCAAAACGCGCACCTGCATTGCCATGGTCGATGCCTTGATGCGTGCAGGCCATGCCGAGAAGGTGCTGTTCCTGGTTGACCGCATTGCCCTGCGCGAACAGGCCTTGGCCGCGTTCAAGGAACACCTACCCAACGAGCCTCGCTGGCCCAACGTGGGTGAAAAGCTCATTGCCAAGGATCGCCGTATCTATGTAGCGACCTACCCAACGATGCTCAACATCATCCGCGATGAAGTCCAGCACCTGTCATCGCACTTCTTCGATTTTATCGTCGTCGATGAAAGCCATCGGTCCATCTACAACACCTACGGCGAAATCCTCGACTACTTCAAAACCATCACCCTCGGTCTGACGGCGACGCCGACCGACATCATCGACCACAACACCTTCCAGCTCTTCCACTGCGAAGACGGTTTGCCTACCTTCGCCTATACCTTCGAAGAGGCCGTCAATCGCGTGCCGCC
>SRSN01000357.1 GCA_004791645.1 Alcaligenaceae bacterium 429 | reverse complement strand
ATGTAAATCAATATAAATAGTGTGTACACTTTAAATGTGGATGTTTGAAGCATAGATAGTTATCGGAGTACATATCAAATGGTTAAAAAAGTTGGCATAGCGATTGTGGGCGCTGGCATTGGTGGTGCGGCAGCGGCGGCGTTGTTGCAAAAGGCGGGGTTGGATGTAGAGCTTTTCGAGCAAGCAGATGCGTTCTCCCGTTTGGGGGCAGGCATTCACATCGGCCCTAACGCCATGCGCATCTTCAGAAGAATTGGTTTGGAAAAGCAATTGGAAGACATGGGCTCTCACCCCGATTTCTGGTTCAGTCGTGATGGTGTGAGTGGCGACTACTTAGCGCGCATCCCCCTGGGCGAGTTTGCTAAGAAAGAATATGGTGCGGCTTACATCACTATTCACCGCGGTGATATGCACGAGCTGCAAATCAATAGCTTGAAACCAGGTTCAGTGCATTACGGCAAACGTTTAGAGTCGTTGCAAGAAGAAGATGGTTATGTGCGTCTGACCTTTAAAGACGGTACCGAAGTGCATGCTGACCTCGTGATTGGTGCAGATGGTATTCACTCCAAAGTGCGTGAAACACTGTTGGGTGCTGAAGTGCCTACCTACAGTGGTTGGGTAGCTCACCGTGCATTGATCCGTGGTGAAAGCTTGCGTAAATTTGCCGATGAGTTTGAGCCTTGTGTGAAGTGGTGGCGTCCTGATAGCCACATGATGGTGTACTACACCACCGGTAAGCGTGACGAATACTACTTCGTGACAGGTGTGCCGCATGAGGCGTGGGATTTCAAAGGGCCGTTTGTAGACAGTAGCCAAGAAGAAATGCTGCAAGCTTTCGATGGTTACCACTCTACCGTTCAGAACCTGATTCGTTCTACTGAGAACATTACAAAATGGCCATTGCTGAACCGTAACCCGCTGCCGCTATGGAGTCGTGGTCGTTTGGTAATGTTGGGCGATGCTTGTCACCCTATGCGACCACATATGGCACAAGGTGCATGTATGGCTATTGAAGATGCAGCTATTTTGGCCAGATGTTTGGAAGAAACCGGCGTTGAAGATTACGCCACCGCATTCTCATTGTACGAAGGCACACGTAAAGAACGTGCCACCAAAGTACAGGCGGTTTCTAACGGCAATACTTTCTTGCTGCAACAGGAGGATCCAGCATGGGTGTATGGCTACGATGTCTACGCTGACCCACTGAAAGTAGCTGATTTACAAGCTCAATAAAAAAACACACGCACTCCCTGCTAGGAGTGCGTTCATGATTTTGCAGCATTAGGGGACAAATAATGCACACAGAAACTGCCACAGTTTTCGCAAAAAATATTGATAAAAATAACGGTGATTTATAT
>SRSN01000356.1 GCA_004791645.1 Alcaligenaceae bacterium 429 | reverse complement strand
CATCATTTGATATTTCTTAACAATTTATTTCTGAAGAGTGTACGCTCTATAGCTGCCCCACAGCACAATGAGCCAGAAAGCGTACACCATCACCCCGCTATTATGAGTGAGAAATGCTTGTGATAAACCGAAATCTATATAGGCGATAGGTAAAAGAAAGCCAGCTGTTGCTAATGAGCGCTGTGTTAATGATTCAGCGCGTAATCCTGGAGCAAAGAGGCGTAGTGGCACTACATATAGAAACAATAGGGCCAGAATCCCTACTATGCCCTGTTTGGCCGCGTTATTTAGTATTTCGTTGTGCGGGTGGCCGAAGTTTTTTACAACAGGATGGGCTTTGCCTTGTTCTACTAAATCTTCCATAGCGTCTTGGTAGTTTGCTTTACCCCAACCAAAAATGGGTTTGGCCAGGAATAACTGGCTTGCGCCATTCCACATTTCAAACCTGGCGCCTACCGACGTATCACTAGAGCCTTGGCTGTAAAGGGTGACGTTATTGATGGCTTCATGTACTCGTTGTTGTACGCCAAACTGTGGAACGCTATAAATCACTACTGCTAGCGCGACAACAGCGCTAATGAGTAGTGTTTTCAGACGTAGTGAAAAATACTGGTGGTAAACACGAAAAAAGATCAGAGCGATCAACGGTAAGCCTATCCAACCACCGCGACTGCCTGAGAATAATGAGCCAGCAATACCACCTATGGCACCTAGGCCTAAAAATAGAATCCAGCCCCGTTTATTAGGATGGGTACAGGCCCACGCCAAACCAGCCAAACAAAATAAGCCAGTTAGCATGGAAATATTGCCAAATTGGATAACGTGAGTGAAGCCTTTTGCACGATCTACATGCAAAAATATTTTTTGGTATCCAGCCCAACTACCCGCCAATAGGCCTCCTGTCGCTAAACCTGCCCATAACCAAGTGAGGCGAGGAGGGTATTTCAGTACAAAGAATAGGGCGATGGCTGCAGCAAGAAAGCGGCTGGGTAAGTCGTACGCACGCGAAGAATAGTGATAGAACAGGGCTTCAGTTACGCCCATTAGACCGTAGATGACTAACGCGGCCAGTACAAACCAATCTTGTTTAGTGAATGTGGGTTTGTTACGGCTCAACAGAACATAGAGCCCACCTAATAAAAGTAGGGCAGCACCTACCGAGTATCCAGAGGAGACTACTAGTGCGATTGCGCCTAACAAGAAGACCGCAACGCTACTGTAGAGCGAGGGCGAAAAGGAAGTGGCTGGCATTGTTGTTCGATTAGCGTAAGAAGCTGCAGTAAATGTTCACTATTTTATTAACGGAGTATTACGGAAATACACCGGAATTTCTGTGTAACAAAATATTATTTTTGCAATAAATG
>SRSN01000355.1 GCA_004791645.1 Alcaligenaceae bacterium 429 | reverse complement strand
ACTGTTTCTGTGCCATTGACTAATAACCTTGATAAGAATCCTGAGACCACACTATAAATAATGGCCCCTATCACTGCCCACCAGAAACCATCCACCTGGAAGCCGTTCAGAATTGAGCCAGCCATCCAGAATACCAGCGCGTTAATGACTAGCAGAAATAAGCCCAATGTCACAATCGTAATGGGCAACGTCAACAGCGTTAACACCGGTTTTACTAAGGTATTGAGCAGGCCAAGCACAATAGCAGCAATCATGGCTGAGCCAAACGAGGCCACATGAATCCCCGGCAGCACATAGGCGACTACCAGTAGTGCCACAGCGTTCAGAATCCAGATCAGTAATAAGATCATCATGAAACTCCCTTAAAAAAAAGGGCACTGCACAATGCAATGCCCTGCTCTACACGATTAGTAGCGGTAGTGGCCTGGTTTGTAAGGGCCATCTACAGGAACATTGATGTAGTCAGCTTGTTGCTGGCTCAGTTCTGTCAGGTTAACACCCAATTTTTTCAGATGTAAACGTGCCACTTTTTCGTCCAAGTGTTTAGGCAATACGTACACTTGACCGCTTTCGTAGGCTTCACCACGTGTGAACAGTTCGATCTGAGCAATAGTTTGGTTCGTGAACGAAGCAGACATCACAAAAGATGGGTGGCCTGTTGCACAACCCAAGTTCACCAAGCGGCCTTGTGCCAACAAGATGATGCGTTTGCCGTCTGGGAAAATCACGTGATCAACTTGAGGTTTGATCTCTTCCCATTGCAAATCTTCAATCGCTGCTACGTCGATTTCGTTGTCAAAGTGACCGATGTTGCAAACGATAGCTTGGTCTTTCATGCGCTCCATGTGATCGCGTGTGATCACGTGGTAGTTACCTGTAGCAGTCACGAAGATATCTGCTTTGTCAGCCGCTTCTTCCATGGTCACTACGCGGTAGCCTTCCATGCTGGCTTGCAAGGCGCAAATAGGATCGATTTCAGTCACCCACACTTGAGCACGCAGAGCGGCCAATGCTTGTGCACAACCTTTACCCACGTCACCGAAACCCACCACAACGGCGATCTTACCGGCAACCATCACGTCAGTAGCGCGTTTGATACCGTCAACCAGAGACTCGCGGCAACCGTACAGGTTGTCAAACTTGGACTTAGTCACGGAGTCGTTCACGTTGATGGCTGGGAACGCCAACTCACCACGTTTGGACATCTGGTACAGACGGTGTACGCCTGTTGTTGTTTCTTCAGTTACGCCTTGGATTTGCGCCAGACGTGTGGAGTACCATGTACCGTCTTGCTGCAAACGAGCACGGATGCTGGCGTACAGTACGCGCTCTTCTTCGCTGGTAGGTTTGTCCAATACAGACAAAT
>SRSN01000035.1 GCA_004791645.1 Alcaligenaceae bacterium 429 | reverse complement strand
ACATATTACGTTGTATTATCAATTATCGAATAAGGAATAATGATGAATACAGCAAATACCAGCGAAATAAGCCTAAATGCCGAGGTTGAGGCGCTTAAAGAGCGTTTTTCAAACACACAAGAGCTTTATAGGGAAGTCTGTGCCTTGTTATTCTTCAGGTACGGCACTACGCCCACCGCTAACAAGCTTTATCAGCTAGTGCGTAAGGGCAGCATGAGTGCGCCATCACAGGCATTGGTCACATTCTGGGAGGAATTGCGCGAAAAAAGCCGTACACGCATCGAGCATCCTGATCTACCCGAAGCACTCACATCTGCCGCCGGTGAGCTTATTGCTACTTTGTGGCGTCATGCTCAGGAAGCAGCGCAAGAATCCTTAGAAACATTCAAGGCCGAAGCACAAGCTACAGTCGATAACGCCAGAATGGATGTGGCGGCGTTTGAACTAGAACGCGATAGAGCCTTACAAAGAGAGCAGTCCACGCAGCAAACTCTTGCTGCTGCAGAGCAAGAAATTATTAGCTATAGAGAAGAACTAGCCGCTGCTAACGAAGCCAGACTGGCGCTCACCAAGGCCATAGAACAAACGCAGTACGATAACCAGGCCTTGCAGCAGCAGTTGCACGACGTCAGAAAAGAGTTCAGTACAGAATTAGAAAAACTGCATCACGCTGCACAGCTATCCGAAACGCGCTCCAGAGACACTGAAAAGCGCCTCATGTTGGATGTAGATAGAGAAAGGCTCGCTACCGTTAAGGCACAGCGAGAAACCGATGCGGTACGTGCGGCAGCTAAAGTCGCAGAAGACGAACAACTGGCCGCGTTAAAACAGCTAGAGCAACAATTACAGAGCAGCCAACACGAGAACGGAAAGCTAGAAGGTGCCCTACAAGCGTTAAATCTTAATCTTGAGCGCTCTGACAGCGAGTTAAAAGCGCTATATCAACAAATAGCTCAGGCAAACGCCGAAATAGTCATGCTAAGAGAACAACACGCATCAAGTGGCGTGCAGAAAACAGCCAAGCGTAAAGGCATGAAGGTTTTAGAGGGTAGGGCACGACGCACACCTACCGCTAAGCCTTAAGCTATGTAGATACCGCTACAATTTAGCCATATAGCCGCCCATACAGTACGTACCACGTACTACCTAGATACTCTACAGAACCCACTCATGTTTACTGCCGCTACACTACGCACGCTTTTAGAACCTTTTGGCCAACTACACTCACAGACAGCAGTTGAGTGGACCGATCTCAACGCCTTGCCCGCAGCTATCGCTGATTTTTATCTGCACGTAGGGCCTTTGGGTAAGACCTACTATGAAAAAGTAGGCCCAGTAGGTTGCACCTTAACCGTTGGCGGCAACCCAGTGTGTATTCCTCCACTTAGCAAACTTGCTTCACTGCAGGCTGGATACGCCTGGTCAGAGAGCCCCGAACACGCGCTTGAGGATTGGGACTCCAATTGGCTTGTTATCGCCGAGCAAGGTGGTGATCCCTTTATTTACGACAAAAGCACAGGGCATGTCTTATTTGCTTTCCATGGTGCGGGAAAATGGGAACCTACTTTCTTTGCTAAAGACTTGAACACCGCAATAGGTGCTTTAGCGACCGTCGCCACCAGCTATTGCGCATTGGATGACGATCAATTTGACGATGAAGCACTGGTTGAAACGGGCTATCACAGCATACGTACAGACCTTGCTACGGCTTTAGGTAGCATAGATGAAGCCCAACGAATGCTAGATGCTTGGGAATTCAACCAATAGATCATGTAGGGGTGTCTATATCATCCCAGGCTGTACCAATATCATTTTGAAAGTTAGTCAGCCAATTTAGCGCATAGTGCCTTTCCATCACCACGCCTGAAATTAACCCCTCAACGTCAGCATCACTTTGCGCAGCCTGCCTAGTAATCCAATGCTGGCGCCACGTTAGATCAAGTTGATCCAAAATTTCAGCCGTGGGACGCAATGTAAATACATGGCCAGTATTGTTGAGCTCAATCAGTCTCATTGCTTTATCAAACATCACTTGAGACTCTACAACGTCTGAGGCGGGTGACAATGGCTCAGGCTGCTTAGATAACGCCCACAACAAAACATTCAACGCCTCATGCCGCCAGCTCATCTGTATTGCCATATGCTCATCTGGCTCTTCAGCAGAAATAAAGGCTTTCTCTTGCGGGCTTAGCATCGCCAACCCAACAGGGTTGTGCTCAGCCATAAACGGCAAACTACTGTCTTCCTTATCTAAAATAACCAGCCCTTCAGACGCTACGCAAAACAAGCTAAGTGCGCGGTGTACGACATCGGATACCGATCGCAGATGAACCTCAGCCTCAGCCAATACGGGAGGCATAGAAGCGGGCGGGGTAGGGTTTAGCTGAGCCAACTGCTTCAGACTTTTTTCACGTCGTGCTAAAGCGTCAGGCAGATACGGCAAGGCTTCATGTTCAAAAAACAAGCCATCAGCAGTCATTAACAAAGTCAGATCTGGCGTTCGCACGGAACCATCTGGCATAAACAGCAACGCATTAGCACGCGCCGCCCAGGCGCTCATTGCTGATAAATCCTGTTGCTTCACCTTCATGCTAATGTGATTTTGCACACGCTGAAGATGACGCCATAGGTGATAACGCATGGCAGTCATTTGACCATCGCCACGGCTCATTACATACCCAATAAAGCCATCTAAATGTTCTGCTAAATCAGGGTCAGAAAGATCGCGCTGACCCAGTAGCTCGTGCGGGAAGTCCAATTCTGGAATGTCTGTAACGGTTGCATAGGCATTGACGAGTACTACTTCCTCGCTCGTATCAGCGCTAGTTTCTGTCGTCGTTGCTTGTCGTTTGCCTAGAATGCGTTTCAGTAAGCCCACTTGCGTCTCCCATAATGATGCAAAACTATACTACAGCGCGCACGGTGCCATCGGCTCTCTAGGCTTATATATCGCAAACAATTGTTAGGCAAAACATGACTGGTCTCGTACGGTTAGCCACCTTTCTTAGCACGAGTGCATAACAAAAAAGCCGCCACATACTGGCGGCTTTTTGACTTCCTAGGCTTTCAGCGTATACCGCAGAATTTCCACTACTTGTTCAGGTTTAGTTGCCCAAGCTTGGGCATTGGCATCCACCTCTTTAAGCGGGTGAATGATGTCTTCGGCGTGAAGGGTAATGTAGGGCTTACCCAAGGCAGCACAGAAACCGGCATCAAAAGCGGCATTCCATTGCTTGTACTTATCACCAAAACGTACCACCACAAGATCCGCTTTCTCGATCAAGGTACGCGTACGAATGGCATTTACTTTAGATGATTTGTGATCACGCCAAAATGATTCGCTTTCAGGGCCTAGATGGTCGCCTGCTGCATCACTGGCATCATGATCAGTCACGGGTGCGGTGAAATGAATGTCCAATCCGGCCGCGCGGGCACCGTTGGCGATCTGCTCACGCCAATCCGTGTGAATCTCGCCAGACAAATAGACGGTAAAGCTCATGTAAATCTCCATAAATAAAAAGTCGGGCTAGCCCCGAGGGGAGCGCCCGACTCACTCAAGCAGACTACACCATAGCATGCTGTGCTAGATAAGGAACCTACACAGCATGATGCGCAGTATTTAAGACTGTAATACCACTTAGGTCCAGAAGCCGTGATGTGGAACAGCAGCTTCCTCTTCGATCAAAGGGCCTATGACTGTAACGGGTCTTTGGCCACGAGCAAACACCTCTCTACATGGCAACGAAAATGTAGGGTTTTCGGGATGATCGCCAGTTAACTCTAATAGTTTTTCTTCGGCTAATGCATAGACTACACGCCCTATACCGCACCAATAAATTGCTCCAGAACACATGCAGCAAGGCTCAGCACTAGTATATAAGGTGCATTTGGCGAGCTCTTCAGGAGACAGCAACTTAGCAGCTTCTGCAGCAGCACGTAATTCTGCGTGTTGTGTTGGATCTCCCTCAGGTGGCATAGAGTTATTTCCAGCCATGCAGACTATTGTTCCATTACCATCTGCCACTAGTGCGGCAAAAGGGTGTCTACCGCTGTTCTTAGATTGCTCAGAGAGCACAATGGTTTGACGTAGCAGTTTCATATCTCTGGGACTGAGCTCTGTACTGTCAACGTAAGTATTAGTCATGATTAACTCCTTTCTGGTGTGCAAGAATAGGGGCCGCAGAGTCTTCTTTGCCGGCCGCTAGCGTTTCTTTGGTATTGAGTAATAGGTTCAACAAAATGGCGGTGATCGCGGCTAAAAAGATGCCGCTTTCCACAAACAGTTTTAGTGGGCCATCTACGCGTTGAAATAGGGCAGGGAATGACATGGGCAATACCCCCACACTGATGGAAACAGCCACAATCAAGCCGTTTCGTGTTCCTTCGAACTTCACCCTACTCAGCTCTTGAATACCCGCAACCGTTGTCATGCCAAACATCACAATGGCGCAACCACCTAACACCGGACGAGGGATGGTCGCAATTAAAGCGCCGAGTTTAGGGAAAAGCCCCATCAAAATCATAATGACGCCAGCTGCTGCCACGACAAACCGACTACGCACATTCGACATGGCGATTAAGCCAGTATTCTGAGTAAAAGCGTTATACGGAAAGCTGTTAAATACACCGCCAAGCATGGTAGATAAACCATCTGCCCGGAAGGCATCGCCTAGTGTGGTTTGATTGGCTGGTTTACCCGTTATTTTTCCAATAGCCAGTACATTGCCGGTGGTCTCAGCCATGATGACTAGCATCGCCATCATCATGACCAGTGTGGGGGCTAATGCGAATTGCGGCATCCCAAAAGCAAAAGGTGGGCTTAATTCAAACCATGCCGCCTCACCAACACGTGTGAAATCGGTGTATCCCATTGCCATGGCGAGAGCAGTACCAAACAACAAGCCAATTAACACTGACAGGTTGCCTACAAAGCCTGAGAACTTCGCATGAATGAACAAAATAATGGCGATGGTAGCTAAGCCCAACAGTAAATTCTCGGGCGCACCAAAATCTGCTGCATCTGGATTACCCCCTCCTAGCCATATAGCTGCAGCCGGCATCAGAGAGATACCAATAACGCTAATCAGACTTCCTATGACTACTGGCGGGAAGAACTTCAATAAACGACTAAATAAGGGAGCAATTACCATGGTTAATGCACCTGCTGCAATCACAGCACCGAACACAGTCGTTAGACCATATTGCTGACCAATCATGATCATGGGGGCAATAGCAATAAACGAGCAGCCTTGGATTAAGGGCAGACGAGCACCAAAGCGCCAAAAGCCTAAGGTTTGAATTAACGTGGCAACTCCAGAGGTCAGTAAGTTGGCATTGATCAACGTAATCATTTGCTCAGTAGTCAGCCCTAAGGCGCTACCTAAAATAAGCGGTACGGCTACGGCGCCGGCGTACATAACGAGCACGTGTTGCAAGCCAAAGCTAGCCAACTGCCGTAAGGGTAGAACCTCATCTACTGGATGAACTGAAACGCTGTTTTTCATACTTGTCTCCTTTGTGGTGGATGCCACGTAGTACTCTTTTTGTTAGAGCTTGCTGCTATCATCAATCAGCTTTGCAATTGAACATAATTAATATTCATCGGAAAATCCGATAGATGAGAGAGACATGCGTTTTTCAATCGAGCAGCTAGAAATGTTTAGCGCAGTAGCTAGACAAGGATCTTTTTCAGCAGCCGCACGCGCCATCAGTAAAAGCCAATCAACAGTGAGTGCCGCTGTCGCCAACTTAGAGGTAGATCTAGGTGTAGAGCTTTTTGATAGACAAGCAAAACTGCCCGTTTTAACCCCTGCTGGGGTGCAGTTGTTGCGTCAAGCAGAACTAGTTTTGGATAGATGCAGCAACCTGGAAATGCATGCGCATCAGCTATTGGATATTCCGCAGTCAGAGCTTTTGCTAGCGATAGAAATTCCGTACCCAGTGCTTGCCCAACCTTTACAAGCGCTGTCTACGCAATTTCCTTATTTAGATGTGACGATTCGCCATCCAATGGACGGCGATGTGGCTGTACTGGTGCAGAAGGGGGAGGTAGATCTTGGGATCACTTTTTCGCAACCGGCGTATGCTCGCGGTATAGCATTCAGACAAATGGGTAAGTTGATATTGACTCACGTCGCGCATAAAGACCACCCATTAGCGCACTATGCATCCATTAGCTTTGCTGAGCTACGAGCCCATCGCCGATTAGCATTTTCAGCCTATGGGCATAGATTGCCTTCCACTGAGTATTTAACCGCAGGGAATAGCTGGCAGGCGGAAAGCTATTCAGCGCTACTAGAAATGACTAGAGCCGGTTTAGGCTGGACTACATTGCCTAGGCAGTCGATTCTGCGAGAAATTGAGTCTGGGGAATTAGTAGAATTACCACTAGAGGCCTACCCACATACAGACTGGGTTGTGGGTGTGGATTTGCTATGGTCCCAACAAGCACAACTAGGCCAAGCTTCTACGTGGTTAAAGCATTACCTACAGGAGTTTAAGGTGTTTGAACTGGATAGAAATGGAAATAAAACCATTTTGTAGCGCCAAGGCTCTCACTACTCAATGAGTGTCTGAGCTTGTTTATAGCGTTTTGACCTGTCATAACGAAACTTGCCCCAATAGGGGGCAAGTAGTCATGTAGCAATAGCGAGAGTAATCGCTTACCTATCTTCCAAAAAACGCATGCGGAAACGACGACCTTTGATGTTGCTGTTAGCAATGCGATCAAAGTACTTTCTGGCGATTTTTCTATCTAAGGCCACGTAGCTGCTGTATTCAGTAATGGCTATTTTGCCTACTTGATCGCCACTCAAACCTACGTCGCGAGTGAGCGCACCCAATAAGTCGCCAGGGCGTAGTTTGTCTTTCTTACCGCCTTGTATTTGCAAGGTCATCATCGGTGCTAACAAAGGCTCTTGAGACTTAGCACGCAAGCCTTTTGCTTGGCCCCATTTCACTGGGCTGCCTTGGTACTCTTCAATCTGTTTTACCCAGCGCATTTCGCTGCCGGATACCAAGCTCAACGCTAGGCCTTTTTGATCGCCTCGGCCACTACGTCCCACACGGTGTACGTGTACTTCCGCGTCTTTGGTCACATCTACGTTGATCACTGCCTCAAGGTTCTGAATATCCAAACCTCGTGATGCCACATCGGTAGCCACCAATACGGCACAACTTTTGTTCGCAAACTGAATGAGGATTTCGTCTCTATCACGCTGATCTAAATCACCCGTCAGTGTTTCAGCGCTAATGCCTTCGGAGCGCAGTTCCTCTACCACTTCTTGGCAACGCATTTTGGTATTACAGAACACCAAGGTAGAAGCAGGGCGGAAGTGCTTCAGTAGAGTCACGACCGTGCTGAGTCTATTGTCAAAACTAACTTCGTAGAAGATCTGTTCAATCTGGCTAGAGCTATGCAGAGCTTCAACTTTGATCTCTACAGGGTTCTTTAAGAATCTAGCGCTGATTTTACGGATGTTGTCAGGGTACGTAGCCGAAAACAGCAGGGTTTGGCGACGGGTAGGGCAATGCGATGCAATGGCAATCATGTCGTCTTTGAAACCCATGTCTACCATGCGATCGGCTTCATCCAGCACCAGAGTTTTTAAGGCCGTGAGATCTAAATTGCCTCTGTCTAAATGGTCTTGAATACGGCCTGGGGTACCCACAACAACGTGAGCACCATTACGTAGTGCTTCAGTTTGCGGTCTAGAAGGTACGCCACCACATAACGTCAGCATACGAACGTTAGGGATTTGGCGGGCCAAACGACGTAGTTCAGTCGTGACCTGATCTGCCAACTCACGAGTAGGGCAGACCACCAAGGCTTGAGGTTCTAATTTGCTAGGGTCTAATGTTTGCAGTAGCCCCAAGCCAAACGCAGCGGTTTTACCACTACCGGTTTTGGCTTGGGCTATCAGGTCTTTACCGTCCAGAATCAAAGGCAAACTTTGCTCCTGAATAGCAGTCATGTTTTCAAAACCCAAACCTTGCAGGGTTTCAAGCAAAACAGGCAACAGGGGGAGCGTATTAAAAGATGTAGTGGACATAAAAGCCAGATAAAAAGAACTGCAAAATAAAAATATACCTACAGTTTACCTTTAGCTGGCCCTTCGCTGTGAAATATGAGGATAGCTAGCACCTAATTGCTTCACTCTGCTGCCACGGTTGGCACAGTAGCAGGGGCACGAGCGAAAGCAGCATATACCACTGAAGCGATCACAATCGTTACAGGAGCAGAAAAACTGCTGTACGCACCGCCTACATGCATAATCGTGATCCCCGTTAAGGCTGCCAACAACCACGCCATTACAGCCCCAACTCGTAGAAAGGTTACATGCTCAAGTTGCTGTTGTATGTAGGTTGCCGAGGTCTGTTTATGCGTTAGGGCAATGTGCGTTAAGGCCATAGCTACCCAAGCCACAACGAAAATACCTTGATAGGCTAAGGCTTGCAGCAAATAGCTAAAGACGTCGGCCAACATCAAGACGTACACAAGGCCCGCTACCACAAGCGCCCACAACAGATAGTGTCCTCTGACGCCGATGAGTTGGGTCATACAGGCTTGCATATTTGTAGCGGCCAAATAGAAGTTCGCGGTATTGATACGAGTTTGTGTGGCCCAGACAAACAGCAATCCCAACACACCCATCATTTTTAACAGCGCCAACAAAACCGAAACTTCGCTTAGACCACCGTCCAAAGGCACACTCGCCACTAAGAAAATACCGGCTAGGCCACTGAGGAAAAACGCCACAAAATAAAAAGGCATCCCAAAGTTAACACGTGCATGAAAGCGGCTGTCTTCTTTTTTGCCATAACGTGCATAGTCAAAGGTGTACATCATCAGTACCCAAATGCCCATGTAATACACAAAGGTATGCCACCACCCGTATGGGCTAGGTTCTGCCGGACCTAAGGCCAGCCACTGATCGTTATAGCCATACAAACTGATAGCTAAGACAATGGCAGCGACTAAACCAATAATGTAGACGGGCAACAAGATAGCGTTGAGTCGGTCTAGCCAGCGCATTGCATTACCAAACATTAATGGCACACTCAGTAGCACAACAATTAATGCTGCTAAAGGGTAGCTCACACTAGGAAAGACGGTAGTAATGCCTACTGCGATGACTGAGCCTTCAAAAATAGCGTAGTACATGGCAGTGGCAAAGAAGATTAAGGTGGCGATGACAGACCCCGTTCTGCCCAAGAGAATTTGTGAAAACAAAGCTACTGATAAACCCGTTTTAATGGCATAGCGTGCAATGACAGCATTAATCAATCCGTATACCACTACAGACATGGCCATACCGATAATGGCGTTTATAGCGCCAAAATTTAAAGCCAGACTTGCCGCGACCACTAAATAAAACATAGCACTACAGACTCCCCACCATGCCATCATCAAGTTGTTTCTTGATAAGCGAGCGCTAGGGGGAACAAGCATTTCAGCGATGGTTGTTGTCGATCCAGTTTGTTGCGTCATAATTGTCTCCTTGGTCTTTTTGTAAACACGTTACGCCACTGAATTACGGATGCGTAAAGTAAGCCTTTTCACGAGATTGCTGACTGAGTGAGTCCTCCTGTGTACGCTGTGCCATTTACTGCTAGCACCTAGCATTGAGATAAATGTCCCTCATTCTAGTGAGCAGAAAGAATGGCCTACAAGCGAGCGCTTTTTGCTGAGCGCACAAAAGCTTCCCCGTATGCGCAATACTAGGGAAATCAAGTAGTTAAAGACTGATTTAAGGCGTAAATCTAGGAGTTATTTCTAGCTGTTTTACGGCTCGAATAGCGGCACGTTATGATTAACGCCTCTGAAAATAGCGGCTTGGTACTTCGCCTAGCACAGACTTAAAAGCAGAGGTAAAAGCACTAGAACTGCTATAGCCAAGCTCAATGGCGACGCGAGTAATGGATTGCCCATTTCCCAACCGAACCACGGCCGCTAATAAGCACGCTTGTTGTCGCCACTCTATAAAACTAATCCCCGTATGCATACGGAATAGTCGTGTGAAAGTTCGTCTGCTCATGGCAGCGAGTTTCGCCATATCATCGATACTCATTTCTAATGATGGCGCAGCCAGAAATGCATTACACGCGTAGGCCAATCTAGGTTCAGAAGGCAAGGGAGCGTTAAGCGATAAGGCAGGCATCACCGCAATTTCATGCAATAGCAGCCCCATTAAAAAGCTCTCACGCCCATCCTGCTCATAGCGTAAGGGAACGTCTACGGCTTTTTCTAGTAGCTGTTGCAACAGTGTAGAAACCCCAAACACCTGACAATAGGTGGGTAATCCTACGCGCTGTGCGGCAGTAGGGCTGATATAGCTATTAAGCATCGTGACAGGCCCACGCATTTGCATCGCATGCCCCATATCAGCAGGTACCCAAATAGCTCGCAAAGGTGGAACTGCCCAGTTCCCAGCTTCTGTTTCTACCGTAATAACACCACACGCCGCATACGCAAATTGGCCACGACCATGCGTATGCCAAGGAAATAGCTCCCCGTCCACATAGTCTCGCCGTGTCACCGTGACATCGTGCGGCGTGTGCTCATAAGGTAGGTCGTGTGTGTCTTTCATGGCCCAATTTTATTTCTATTTGACCTTAAATTGAAAGCGGGCCAAACAAGCTACGCGCATAGTGTCGTGATCATCAAGGCATTCTGCCGCGATTCAGCACAGAGATGAAGATCATGCTCACAAAACACCTAGTTTTAGCCATTCTTGTAACCGCTGTATGGGGGCTTAACTTTCCCATTACGAAGCTTGGTTTAGCGCATATAGACCCCATACTACTTACAGCCATACGCTTTACCTTCGCTGCATTACCGTGGGTGTTCTTTATTAAACGTCCCGCTGTGGCAACTCGCTGGTTAGTGGCCTACGGTTTGATCTTTGGAGTAGCAATGTGGGCACTGATTAATGTGGGGATTGCTTTAGGTGTGCCACCGGGTAACGCCGCATTACTCATTCAATTCAGTGCATTTTTTACAGTAGGGTGGGGCGTTTTACTGTTTCGTGAACGCCTTACGTGGCCACAAGTGATAGGGGTAGTCTTTGCAGCAATCGGGCTGCTGGGTACTTTGGTTAGCAGTCCGAGTAAAGCAACAACGATAGGTTTAGTTCTGGTATTGATTAGTGCCGTTGCATGGAGTATAGGCAACATCATCATCAAGCTATCCAAGGTAAAAGAAATTTTCGCTTTCGTTATATGGGCTAGTCTTTTCCCGCCATTACCTTTACTGCTGATCACATGGTGGTTACACGGCACAACACCATTTACTACCCTAGCCTTGCACATTGATGCAGTAGCAATTTTTTCCCTTGCCTTTCAAACCTATGCGGCTACCCATTTCTGCTATTGGGGCTGGAATCTGCTGTTGCGTGAATACCCCGCATCCAAAGTAGCACCGTTATCGCTATTAATCCCGGTCTTTGCCACGATTAGCTCTGTTTTTATTGTTAATCAAACTCCTAGCCTTACAGATTGGCTATGTCTTGCTATGATTTTGTCAGCATTAGGGGTTGGCACGAAAAAAGGCTCATCTGTGATGAAAGCCACACATTCTCCAGCCTCATGAACCAACACTATTTTTGTAATCGATACACTACGGCGATAAATATGTACGTAGTTTCGCATCCATCACACATCAAAGATTGATATGAAAGCAACTTCATTTCTACTCCTGCTGGTTTTACCAGCGAGCGTACTTGCCAATAATGAATGTACGAGCCCAAATGCACCATTAGCAATCTGTAAAGCAGAAGCGGAAGCAGGGCACGCCATAGCCCAAGTGGCCTTGGGCACAAAATATATGTATGGCGAGGAACTACCGCGAGATGAAGAGCAAGCCTTTAGTTGGTATTTAAAAGCAGCCGAACAAGGTGTGGCGCCTGGCTCTGTAGCGTATATGTATGCTACAGGTACAGGCGTTGAACAAAATGACCAAGAAGCCGCCGTATGGTATGCAAAAGGTGCTGAACAAGGCGATGCCGTATCTCAAGTCAACCTAGGCAGATATTATGAGAATGGCGCAGGCGTTGAGCAGGATATAGATAAAGCCAAGGCTCTCTATAAAGCATCCTGTGAAGGCGGTAATTACTCAGGTTGTGATGAATACAAGCGACTGCAGACACCATAAAAAGGGGACTTAGCTAGATATATGATCGAGCAATACGTAGCACAACAAGTTGCTATGGCGTGCGTCTCTAGGTTTGCTCGATCAATTTGCGTAAGGCATCACAAATCTCAAGCGCCGTTTGATGTCGCGTTTCTGGTTGTTCGGTATTGTCTTTGAAGCTTTGTTCCAGCTCTTTGATTCTATCGGCTATGTCATGCAGTCCCATCACCACCAGAGCACCCGCCATACGATGCAAGACAGCCTGACTTTGGGCCGCATTATCTTCCTGTAAAGCTATTTCCAGCGCCTGCAAATCACTACTCATAGTGCTGCAGAAAATGGCTTTATAACGTTGAGGAACAGGCGAACGACTCAGCGATTTCAGCAGATTATCCAGCGTGGCCAAATCCATTGGCTTCACGAGACAAGCATTCATGCCGCTTTCTATACAGCGCTGAGCCTCATCACGCATGGCGTTTGCAGTAATGCCAATAATAGGGGCGGTCACTCCCTGTGCTCGTAAGCGTCGAGCCAGTTCTTCGCCGGTCACATTAGGCATATTCACGTCAGTCAGCAACAGATCATGACTGTTGCTATCCCACAGGCTAAGCGCCTCTGCACCATCTTGAGCAAGGGTAACCAGACACCCCAAGCTCTCTAGCTGCTCACATAGCGTGGCCTGATTAAGAGGGTTATCCTCTGCCACCATCACATGCAATCCAGGACTGCTATGCGCTTTGATGGCTGCCTTTTTCGGTGGTGGGGTATCCTCAACAACAGGTTCTGTCGTTGTGATTTGTTGCTTCATCCAACGCTCTAGCGCACGAGCAGTACTTTCAGGATTAGTGCCATCAGCCTCAGGCAATGTAGAACTACCATCTCGTGCAGACACACTGATATAAGGACCAGACCACTGAGGCGCTGGATTACTGCTAGGCATCATTACATCGAACAAAATATCGTCGGCGCCACCCGTTAACGGTGAGTTTGGCAATATCACGCGCGCCTGAGCATTCCAACGATTAAGCCAAGCGCAAAGGGATTCCGATAACTCAACATGCGGCGTGCGTACATGCAGCCGTAGCCCTTGCAAATTAGGGGGAGGGCAACGTTCTACGTCTACTGGTTCTATGGTGGTATTCAACGTAAAAGAGAAACTACTGCCTAAGCCTGGCTCACTGGTTAATTGGATTTGGCTGCCCATTAACTCTGCGAGTCTGGCGCAAATAGACAAACCTAAACCAGCGCCATGTATGGTGTGCTCGCCAGAGTGAGCAACATAAAAAGGCGTAAACAGATTGTCTTGGCGTTCGTGCGGAATACCTACACCACTATCAGCTACTTGAAACAACAAACTCGTGCGTCCCTGGGCTGCTTGTTCCTGTCGTAGCCGAACAATGATATGCCCCGCCTGGGTGAATTTAACGGCATTACTAATTAAGTTGTTCAGAATCTGGCGTATGTGTAGTGGGTCACCCAAGATACTGCGCGGTATGTCTGGATCTACATGGCAGAATAACAGTAAGTTTTTCTGCTGCGCCATGGCCGTATACGTGGCCGTGCAATCTTGCACCAGGGCAACAGGGTCTAAAGGAACTGACTGCACATGCGTTTGACCAGCCTCGATGCGACTGATATCAAGAATATCACTGATGATTTGCAGCAGTTGGCGCGAGGCCCCTTGAATTCGGTCTACCTGTTGTTGTTGCTGAGCGCTAAGCTCGGTCATGGACAGCAACTCCAGCGATCCCAATACGCCATACAAAGGGGTGCGGATTTCATGGCTCATCGTAGCCAAGAAAGCAGACTTGGCCGTGCTTGCTTCATCAGCCGCTATGCGCGCACGTTCTAGCTCACGTTGAATCTCTTCTTGTGCCGTCAGATCCATCAACACACAAAGCAAAACATCTTGTTCCTGGTAGCGACTAGGCGCGCAAGCCAAATGTAAGCTACGACCATCAGCTAAATCCACCTTACCTTCGGTGTTGCTAGGCCACTGCAGCTGTAGTGTGTTGAGGGCAAGGGATAGTGGCGCTTGATCGGGTAAGGTGTCTCCCACCTCCAGTTCCAGCCACTCCAACGCTTGGGCGTTACCAAAAATCACCTGTCTTTCATCTTTGCTGATCACGCACAATGCGACTGGCGACGTATTAATAATGCTGCGGTTGAAGTCTTGGCTTTCCAGCAATGCGCGCTGTGCTTGATGCGCAGGCTCTACCACGCCACGCCCATACCAGCGGGCATAAGCTACTCCGCCCAGAAGGCTTAAGAATAGAAAAATCACTGTGCCCAAAGGCACCCAAGAGCTATCCAATAATTGGCTAGGGCTGATCAGATAGCGACCTATCCATGTGCCCGAGGGGTCTTGAATCTGGAAAGCTAGCCCTTGTAGGCTGATGGTGAAGCCGTCCTGACCCAAATCGGGAGAGTCGTCTTTGCCAACTAACAAGCCTTGATCAGCATGATGCAACCAGAACCTATAACCTACTGGCGCTTCAGTTTGATTAAAAAACTCACGTAACCTACCTTTATCAAAGAGGCTCATTGCCTGAAACTGGGTAGGGTCTACACCCGGTAAAGGAAAGCCCGGTAAGGAAATCTGCATCATGCCCAGCATATGCAAAGGATGTTTTGGCAACGAGAACCATTGCACCATTGACGCACCAGGCTTGGGCTTTCTGAAAGGTTGAATTTGCTGGCGTGCCTCTTTATACGAAGCAATGGGCAACACCGTATCCGTACGAGAAGACTCCAACTCAGGGATGCTCAAACTGTCTTCCAGATCAGGGTGAAATAGGAAAAAGTAACCTGATGGAAAATAGGAGCGAGCCCAGAACGATGCAAAACTGTCAGCAAGGTCTGCGCCTAACGTGCCGTAAGCCTCTTTAGGAGTATGGCAATCTAGGTCGCAAATCATCGAAAAAGAGACGCTTGCCGTGGGACGCCAGATACTGACAGAACGGCCACTTTCTACAGGTGGGGGTTCAGGTTCTGTACCCGCCTCAAGTTTGGTTGCATCAGCTCTTAGCTGAGCTAGGAAACTTTCCTGCTCATGAATATACGCCAACGTTAAGGTGAAATCTGACTCTAATCTGTAGCGCTCATTGCTGAAAAAATGCTGTCCAGCGACTAGTAATGCACCGAAAAAAATGAGCAAAACGGGGATAGCACTAAGCAATAGCCACGTGTGCCCACGCGAATGTTGCGTCATGCGATTAAAGGGTGATTTGGCTATGGTTTTCACTGTTCACCGTGTAGTGCTAGTCCTGCCGTATCATACCACCGCACACCACGATGACTGCTCAGAGATTGTCAAGAATGAGCAGTAAAATCAGAGGATTGCACGTGTAGGCTATCGCGCAAAGCCGCCATGTGTAGTGGTTTTATCAACAAAGCATCCATGCCTGCTGCAGACCACTCATTGTCTTTGTCCAAAATGGCATTAGCCGTAACACCAATAATGCGTTGCTTATAACCCTGCGCACGCAAAGCATGGGCAAAAGAGTAGCCATCCATACCGGGCATGAATAAATCGGTGAAGATAATATCAAAACGATTTTTATCGGGTAGTGCCAACGCAGCTTCAGCACTAGATTCCAGATGCACAAGGCACCCCAACAAAGTAAGCTGTTCTTGCAGAATTAGCCGGTTGACAGGGTTATCGTCAACGACCAACACCTGTTGTGTGCGTGCTGGGTGGCTCATAAACTCTACTGTGGTTTGTCTGTTGCCTTCCAACGCCTGAGCCCGCTGTACCGCTTGCATGATGTCGTGCACAGAAATAGAGGCCGTATAAAAAAAGTTGGGCTGTTCAATCAAGGAGATAGACGTTGGGGCGGTGGGCTGCACCACCACTTGATGCCCAGTCCACTCGGTAGCAGTACTAGCAACACAAGGCCAACTATGAACCAAGACGGATCCAGGTTGAGCTTGCTGCCCAGTATAGGGAAGAGCATAAGCCCCCCAATGACGCAGCCATTTACAAACATTGGACACAATCTCAGGAATATCCCCCATCACATAAACCGGCCTAAATGCCAGTAAAGACTGTGGAGTGGGTGACATTCCTAACGATGCAGCGACAGGAAGAGTCACTTCAAAAGTCATGCTTGTGCCTAAACCTGGCTCACTGACCACAGACAAAGCCCCCCCCATCAAGCTTGCCAACCGCTGACAAATGGGTAAACCCAGTCCGGTCCCCGGCTCCTTACTCACGCCACCTTCATTCAAACTGAAATAGGGTAAGAATAGCTTAGGTAAAATATCCGCACTGATGCCGTGGCCTGAGTCAGTGATCTGAAAACGTAAAGCTAAGCGGTTGCCAGACTGAGGCTCAGTATGTAAACGCAGTACCACGTGACCAGAGGTAGTAAATTTAATAGCATTGCTAACTAAATTACTAAGAATCTGACGAATCTTCTGTGGGTCACCAATAGTCGTCAGCAAGGCGTTAATAGGCGTCACGGAGTACAACAACAACCCCTTATTCTGTGCGGTAGCTGCAAAAGCAGCAATCACTTCATCCACTAACTCTTGCACAGAAAACTCACGCGGCTCTAGTGTGACATGTCCTGCCTCGATACGTGATAAATCTAAGGATTCGCCCACCACTCTGAACAGCGTTTCCGCTGAGCGTCGTAGGGTGTCTAAGTATGGTGACTGCTGGTGTTGTTCAGACAAAGCAAGCAGTTCTAAGGTACCTAAAATGCCATATAAGGGCGTGCGTATCTCATGGCTCATCGTAGTCAAGAATTGGGTCTTAGCAATATTAGCGTTCTCGGCCATTTGGCGAGAATGGCGCAGGGCCGCTTCTTCCGCTTTCTCTGTAGTGACATCGACAATAGAGCACAGAGCTGCCCGATTACCGCGGTAGTTCAAGCTAATAGCTTGTACACGTACACTACTACCATTTTTTAACGTGACATCCGTGGAAGCACTTTGATCGTGCTCACCCGGCAAACGTGAACGCCATTGATCATCACCTTGCATCCACATACGTGCTTGGGGATTTTCTTGGAAAATCACATCACCACTTGCATCGACCAAGGCCAAACCCACAGGAGCCATCGCAACAAGCTTGCGATTAAGGGTCACACTATCTACTAAGCTTTGCTGTTGTTGGCGTGCGGGCACAAGCAAACGTCGCCTAATCAGGTAGGAGCCGACCAGAACAATGGTCGTGAAAATGGTGAGCGTCAACAAAGCCGTAATGATGGCGCCACGACTATCTAGCAGCAATTTTTGCATGGGCAAAGCATAGAGTACGCGCAGCCCCCCTGTGCCAATGGATTTGCTCAGAATAATGTGTTGAGGCCAGCCTTTACTATCAAAACCAAAGTAGTCTTGTTGTATCCACTGTAATTCCGCAGAATTCGGCGGGGCGCTGCTGTACAACACCGCTTGCCCACGTATATCGAACAAAATATATTCAGTGCTAGGCGGTGGTGGAGTCAGCGTTAACGCACGATCTATTTCTTTTAGCTCCAGCCCCAGCCACGCACCTTGGCTATTTTCTCTATCTATAGGTGTGTACGCCACCAGCCTTGATGGGGAGTCATCATCTTGATGCAACCAAACTACTGGGATTTGGCGCGCATCCGGTTCGCTGTTAATACTACGTAGGCGTGAAGCCAGCGCATCAGCCTGCGGCTCCCACAATAGACCATCATTGGTTTTATTCAAACGAAAATCACGGGCTGGATTCAGTTCGCTGTAACGCAGAGCACCCGTGCGATGGATGGCATTCCAATGCCTACGTGTCAAAAGCAACATGTATTGATCAAGAGACCCACTGTCTGGCGTGTTGATTGCTTCAAGATTACTACTGATGGGCGATAAGACTAGAGCCTCTGGCGTGACAGCGCTAGCCGCTACAGCACGTAGTAATACTTCACGTTGATCAAAATACAGTTGAGCATGGTCTGCTGCACTATTAAGTTGGCGACGGTACTCGGAAATTAAGTGCGTGGCTGAGGCATAGAGATATGCCCCAGCCCCTAGAGCTGCACATAAAATCAAAATCAAAGACAAAGCAGCCAATAAAACACTGGGAAAGCGTGGCGCTTGCATAGCCGGAAGGTTTTCACGCATAGTCTCTGCGGCTAACTGAGCTGTTTTCATACAGTACCGTCTTCAGCATCGTTTAGTTTAGCCAAATGTCCAGGCATCACAGGGTCAGCGTCACGTTTAACGCAACGTAGACGAATCAACTGATAATTCTTACCCTCAGTTTCCTCTGACAGCTCATAGTGAGCTCGGCACAGCTGACCATCACGGCTGATATCCAAATGGCCGCGCATTTTTTCAGGGGACATCATGGTCAAAATACGCCCACGAGGATCTGTCATACCCAGCTGATTCCCCAAAGCATCGTGCACCATTGCACCAAAGGGTAGGGTAGCGCCTTGCTCATCATGCAGCTCAAACTGCACGCGATGACCTACTTCCGCTTTGAAAGTAACCAGAGCAATCGCCCCACGAGTGGGAACAACTTGCTGCACAGCGTTATCAAACTCAGCATTGCGCGGGGCACGACGAGTGTCCAGGCTGACATGGTTGCTGCGGTACGGCGTAGCGTTAGGAATAATGGCATAGCCATTGGCACCTGTTTCAACGCCTGCGTGGCTAGACACGCCTACACCCGCAACCGCTGGTTCCACTTTGGCCAGCATAATAGTTTCACCTAAGGCTTGGCCTAAGTTCACGCCACCACTGTGTACTACGATCGAACCATTAGCTGAGAAGTTACCAGAGCGATATTTGCTGCCGTGGGAGTACCCGGCATTCAAGCGAGCAAAAGATGTCGCCGTCCCTACGTTGATAGAAGCTGTGTTTTCCCCTGTAGCACTACGGCCCCCAGAGACGGCATAGCTGATTTCACGCTCGGTTGGCAATAATCCATTAACACCCACCTGCACAGCATTACCGTTCTGATCATGGTTAAAAGTGGTGAAGCTTTGTGGTGCCTTAGGGCCACTGCCTAACGGAATGCTCAGGGTCAGCATGATGACATTATCTTGCGAACGCGAACCGCCAAACGAAGACTGTAGGTTTCGTGTACGCGTGTACGACAAGTTGTAATTCACCTTACCTATATTGTTGCTATAGCCTACTGAGAGGCTATTGGAAGAATTGTTCTCCCAGCCTTTGTTGTACGAGGCATTAAGGTACAAATTACCACCCGCTATGGGTTGGCTGATGTTTGCATCAAGGCGTTGACGTGTATCTCGCTGACCATATAGACGGAAATGCTCAGGCACGTCTACCGCCTCAATATGATCAGACAATGTACGGTAACCCCGGCTCAGATCACGGCGCAGATTGACGGAGACATTAGAACCGGTAGCCTCAATGAACTTGCTATAACGCACGTTCATACTGGTACCTTGTGTTTGCTCGCCCTGAACTCGACTCGTGGATCGAATGGCATCAAGAGATACAGCGCCTAACTGGGTATTCATGCCCACGCCCACGGAATAGGCGTTGAAGTCTTTAGAGACTTGAGCGCCTGCAGCCACAGAAGTGTTGGCACTCATGCCATAGAGCATAGTGCCGCTCACAAAATTGGGGCGTTCTTCTATATCGTTACTCAGTCGCAGTTGACCAACAGCAATGTCATAACGCAAGCGTCCTTCACGCACCATCAAAGGAGGGGCTGAAAAGGCTTGACGCAGCGTGCGACGCGAACCATCAGCTTCAATAATGGTGATTTCCAAATCACCATTTGAGCCAGATGGAGACAAATCTGTGATCGCGAAAGGGCCAGGAGCAACGTTAGTAGTGTAGATTACGTAGCCATTCTGTCTTACTTCCACAGTGGCATTGCTTTCTGCAGTACCACGAATAACAGGCGCATAACCTTGCTCGCTATCGGGGCGCATGGCATCGTCAGAAAACATTTGCACACCCAGAAAACGTACGCTGTCAAAAAGCGGCGAGCGAGTGTATGTTTCTCCCGCTAATACTTGGCTTTTCAAGCTAACGATATCGCGTTGTACATAGGTATTCTGACTAGTGAAAGAGCTAGAACGGTTACTACCGGCTGTGTAGTATGAGTTATTACGCAAGCGCCAAGGACCAATATTCACCCCCATGCGTAAATCCACACTGACGTGATTACTGGAAGACATCTCTTTGCTTTGGTCGCGGCGCATATTCACGCCATAATTCACAAAAGCAGCGGCTTGGCCAGCATCCCAGAAAGCAGGGTCTATATACCCACGCTTGCTAGGGCTTAAGTAAATCTGTGGAATGCTCAGCATCAAGCGTAATTGAGCACTTTCATAGATTACTGAAGCATCTGGAATAACTTCTGGCAACCGTAGACAGGTAGCTTCATCCGACACAGGGGTTGGCAGCTTACCCAAATCTATCCCTAGCTGATCCAACATTTCCTTATCAAAACAAGGCTCGTTCTCGTCGGTGCGTGGGTTACGCTTAAAAACAATATCTCGTCTTCCGGTGCGCTCCTGATTCACATATAAGTCCACGCGCTGCACACCCTCTGGCACGTTGCTGTTAGACAGTAGGGCACGCAGATCAGCGGTGGAAGCACTTCCGTGCAGAAAGGCAGTATTAAAGCCTAAGGACTCGGCATTATCCAATGCAGCCACTTGTACAGGTTCAGCGGTAGTGCTCTCGGCCTTTATTGGTGTCGTCAGTTGAGTTTCCGCCTGTGCAGTGGCAGCGGCAATAACCATACTGGGAAGCAAAGCAAGTCGCAACACGACCAGCGGTTGATGGCTGATAGTGCGAACGCTATGGCTGAACAGATGGTTTTTTGTAAACATGACTCTGCACCCTAGGGGCGTAATTGACGATTTAAAGACGTACAAGGGCTCCTGCTACTGAATTACGACCAGTAGCCGAAAGGGGGGCAAACGTGAAGGGAGAGGAGGGGGCGGCAAACTAGGCCGCCTTTTTTAAGGAGTGTCGACGCTCACAGCGCGACCTTGAACCTTAGTCGGTCCATTCAAGCGGACTTCATAAGCATCGGCGCTGCCATAGTCACTGATAGCACTAAACTGTAAAGTGGCCTGAGAAGCCGTGCGGCCTAATGGCAGTAGACGAGTCTGGCCAGGAGCAATCATGCCAGGGTCTTCCAGTTCCTGCCCTGCAGCATTTTGCAGAGTAGACATAGACACGTGATAAGCGCTGGGGTTATGAATTTCCAGCTGATTATTTACCACTGCCCACTGTAATTGCTCAGGGGCTTCGGCTGCCGAACCAGGCAATCCATCAGGACGGAAAAAGAGTTTGATTCGTTGGCGAATAGCAATTTGCAACTGATTTTCGCCAGGCCCCTGTTGGGGGATTTCCTGAACATTTAACCAGAGCACAGTTTCACGGTCCGTAGGCAGACCTTGATCTCCACCTGCGTATAACACACGCATAACCTGTTGCCCGTTAGGAGCAACCTTCACCAATGCGGGTGTAATGGCAAATGGCAATTCTGCTTGATCGTGGTCAGTATTAGTTTCTAGCCAAGACTGCACCAAAATGGGCGAGTTGTCGTTACGAACAACGATGGACGCCTCTTGTTGTTTCTCGGGAAGAATCAGACGAGTACCGCTCAAGGAGATGGCTGCTTGTGCTTGGCTATTCAACAAAACAGCACTCAGGGCCAAACACCCAACAGCCAGTTTCTTTAACGTTAAGATCGACATGGTTTATTCTCCTTGAGGGTAGAGCTGCCAGAGGGCGTCACCCTCTGGCAGCTACTTAAGCGGGGCTTATTCGTAAGACAGCTCGTAAGCAACAGTGGCGTTGGCTTGACCACCGACAACATCAGCCACATCAGAACCAGCTTTACGGGTGTAGTAGGCAGTCAGAGGAATATTGATAGAACCCTCAACGTAAGGAGCGTCTAACGTAGTGTTGCCATTAGTGAAGTCCAGAATTTTTTGATCGCTAACCAGCATGATCTGGACGTTTTGTGCACCGCCAGTTACGGCAATACCTTTGCCCGATACAGAGGTAGGAGTCAGTTTCAAGGACACTTTAGTGCCAGTTGCACATTCAACGTGCAGATCGATGTTTTTGGCGATGGAGGCCAGACCACCCTCGGATGTAGCTGGAGCAGCTTCAGTACCCAAAGTTTTAGCAGCAACAGGGCCCATATCTACCTGCATGTTGGCGCCAGAGCTGGATGCACCAGTCGAGCGTACAGAGCAACTGTCTGCGTTGATACTACCGACAAAGTCAATGTTACCGCGAGCACCAATTGTTGACTCTGCCTGAGCAGCAGTAGCAGCGAAAGCGGAAAGGATAGTGAGGCCTAAAAGGATCTTTTTCATGATTGATTTAACTTCCGATTGTTGAACAAACGAAGCAACCTTGTTATACGCCTTGGGGCGCTCAAAGGTTCCCTAATATGTGCATTGTTGTTTAAGCACAATTGAAGTTTAGGAAATTAATCAACGAAAAGATTTAGGAGAATTCTTAAAAAG
>SRSN01000354.1 GCA_004791645.1 Alcaligenaceae bacterium 429 | reverse complement strand
GAATAAATCTTATTTGCAGTAAATTATTTTTACTACCCCTATAGGCACAGACTATGAGCGTAGTACCTAACAGACACTTTCGGTGCAATCTACTGTATGCGCTGTATGCTGGTGACCATCAATCCTGCTTGATGAATGAAAGCCGGAAACTGAGTAGTCCGGATCAGTAATCCGTTTTACTCCTACTACACCCTATATTCTCCAAAAGAATGGGGGCTTTTTGTTCTATGCTCAAGCGCCCTGCTCTGCACGACGTCGTACACCACCGAACCACACCAGACTCAGACCTCCCGCAGCTAACACCGCGCCCGCCAACGGCACAGCCATATAGCCTAAGCCCAACTCTATCACGACGCCACCCAACACTGCCCCCACCGCATTACCCAAGTTAAAAGCCCCCACATTCACTGACGAGGCCAAACCTGGAGCCTGGGCCGCTGCCTGCATAACTCGCATTTGTACTGGTGGCACGATCCCAAAGGCTGCTGCACCCCACACCACCAAACTAATGCCAGCGCCAATTTTTGTTGTCATCATGAACGGCATCACAATCATGATGATAGTCAGCGCGGCAAGAATCAATTTGGCTGCGCCATCCAGAGACCAATCGGCTAACTTTCCACCGATGCTATTGCCTAGGGTGAAACCAATACCAATTAACACCAGAGCCAACGCCACAAAACTTGGTTCTGCATGAGTAATCTCAGCTAATACAGGCGCTACATAGGTGTACAACGTGAACATCGCCCCAGCACCCAACACCGTAGTACCCATGGCCAACAACACCTCGGGACGACTCAGCACCTTCAGTTCTCGGCGCACATCAGGGCGCTGACCCGGCTCACCTTTAGGTAAAGCCAGCCACAGTGCAGCGATAGTGATTAAGCCCAGTACAGCCGTACCACCAAAAGCAGCACGCCAGCCTACCTGCTGACCAATCCACGTAGCCGCAGGTACGCCACCTACATTTGCAATAGTCAGGCCCATGAACATCGTAGCAATTGCACTGGCCTGTTTATCTTTAGGCACCACACTAGCCGCTACTACCGCACCTATGCCAAAAAAAGCACCGTGGTTCAAACTGGTGATCAAACGCGATAACAGTAACGTTGTATAAGTAGGGGCGAAAGCCGATAGCAAGTTCCCTACGGTGAATAGCACCATCAATGCCATCAACGCACCACGTTTCCCGAAGCGGCTAAAGAGCAAGGTCATCACTGGTGCACCCACCATCACACCAATGGCGTAGGCAGAAACCAGCATACCGGCAGTAGGAATACTAACCTGCACTCCATCAGCGATCACGGGCAACAGGCCCATTGGTGTAAATTCGGTGGTGCCGATGGCAAACGCACCGATGGCGAGAGCTAATAAAGCAAGAGGCATGATGACAATCCAAT
>SRSN01000353.1 GCA_004791645.1 Alcaligenaceae bacterium 429 | reverse complement strand
ACTACGACTGTCTAACCTAATGGTGTTATTACGGTATGCAGATAAGCCAGGCACGACTGCCAAGCCGTCTTCATCGGTATGCACATTGACACCATTCAATACCCGTATGCCTTCAGCATCTGGTGCAACCACCATGGCATTGGACTCAGACAGTGGATGAGAAAACACCACGCCATACTCCGATGCCGTCACTGCCCCTGTCATCCCATAACTCACAGTGCTGTGGTTATGCCGCGCGTAGGAGAACGCTGCATTCATTTCACCAAAGCCTCCTCTGTACACCGCGTTCACACCTCCATAATTTGCCGTACCGTGCGTGCCATAACCTTGCTGCACACCCCAGCTCAGCCGTTTATCGTAAGCATCGCCATCCAACCGCACACTCTGATCCACCATACCGTCGTTGTTATGACTGATGGTGTAGCCCGCCCGCAAACTGTTCTCCCCTTTACGCGATAACGGAATGCCCACGGTGAACATCACTTCACTGGAGTTACGCCCACGCTCTGCCGACGCCATTGCGCTACGCTCCCTACCCGTATCTTGATAGCGACGGAAGTACAGGCCGTAATTAATGCCTTTATACGTGCCTGTGTAACCCACGCTTAATGAGCGTATATCGCGCCCACTTCTAAAACGTTGATACACCATGTCGGCATTCAGCGCCCCCAGGCTGTCGGGCAAGCCCTGCACAATAGATGCCCCCACACGGTTTTTTTCTTGATCTGCAGGCCTATCAAAAGCAATCGCGTCTTTAAAGTTCAGATAGTTTTTATCCAACTGCTGCTGCAAGCTAAATGAGAACCTTGTGTTGGTGCTAGTCACTCCTTTGGCATAGTCCATCACTAACGCACGGCCACTTCGAGTGCCTTCATGACGCGTATCGTAGCGTGCGTATTTCACCCCGCTAGACAACGCACCAAACTGCCCCAAATTTAGCCCTATACCTAACGCGGCAGCTCGGTAGTCGTTCGTCACCTGCGTACCGCCGTAGAACGTGGTGAAATCACTAAGGCCGTAGACCAGCTCTGCCTGCGCCACGTTGTGGTGCGCACCATCCCAGCTATCTTCTAGATAACGCCCTGCTGATACGCTGTATTTCACCCCACCCTTACGTTCCAGGATAGGCACAGAGGCAAAAGGCACAATGAACTCATTGGTACTGCCATCAGACTCTTGCACCGTCACATGTAAATTGCCGCCATAGCTAGCAGGCGAGTAATCAGTAATTGTGAAGTGCCCCGCTGGTACCGAGCTTTGGTACACCACTTGGCCATTTTGCCGTATGGTCACACGCGCATCCGTACTCGCCACCCCACTCACTGCAGGCACATAATTACGTTCCCCTACAGGGCGCATTTGCTCGCTACTTTGCAACATGACGCCCCTGAACTGAATAGAGTCAAACACTGTCGCTGACGAATACACAT
>SRSN01000352.1 GCA_004791645.1 Alcaligenaceae bacterium 429 | reverse complement strand
TTACCACCAGAGTCGGCATTGATTCTGCTGGCTGCGGTGTACGTGGGGGCTGAGTACGGTGGGCGTATTACGTCTATTCTGATTAACGTGCCGGGTGAGGCTGCAGCGGTCATGACCACCTTAGATGGTTACCCGTTGGCACGTAAAGGGATGGCCAGTGTAGCGCTGTCATTGTCGGCGTTTGCGTCTTTTATTGGTTCGGCAATTGCGATTTTTGGGATTGTATTACTGGCGCCGTTGTTGGCGAATTGGGCGGTAGCGTTTGGGCCAGCTGAATATTTCGTACTGATGGTGTTTGCCTTCTGCGCGCTGACTAGCTTACTGGGTGATGAACCCGTCAAAGGTATTTTGGCAGCCATGCTGGGGCTGTTCATTTCCACGATAGGTGTGGATGCTAACTCTGGTGTGTACCGCTACAGCTTTGATATTCCTAACCTTGCTGATGGCATCGATTTTGTTGTCGTCGTGATTGGGTTGTTTGCGGTCGCTGAAATGATGCAAATGCTAGAAAACCTGCTAGGTGGGTTATCCATTGAAGTACCTAAGAGCAAACGTAAACTCTTTAATTTTAAAGAGCTAGCCTTTACGTGGTGGAGTACCCTGCGTGGTGGTGTGATGGGTTTCTTTATTGGGATTCTTCCTGGTGCAGGGGCCAGTGTGGCATCCGCTGTAGCCTACGCCAACGAGAAAAAATACATTGAAGGCAAAGACCCTAATGCGTGTTTTGGTAAAGGCGATATGCGCGGTTTGGCTGCGCCAGAGTCCGCCAATAACAGCGCTGCTACGGGGTCCTTCATTCCTATGCTGACCTTGGGTGTGCCGGGTTCAGGTACAACTGCTGTGATGATGGGGGCTCTTACCCTCTATAACATCACACCTGGCCCCATTCTGTTCGAAGCGCAGCCACAAATCGTCTGGGGGTTGATTGCATCCTTGATGGTGGCTAACGTTATGCTGTTCCTGATGAACGTGCCGATGGTGCGTGTGTTTGCAGCGATGCTTGCCATTCCTCCACGTTTGTTGGTGCCTGGTGTATTGGCCATCAGCTACATAGGTGTGTATGCCTTAAACGGCACAGTCTTTGATTTGGGCATGGTGGTAGGTATAGGTGTGATTGGTTACTTCCTGCGTAAGCTGGATGTACCTATGGCACCTATGGTGCTGGGGGTAGTGCTAGGTAACATGATGGAACAAAACCTACGTCGCGCCTTGTCCATCACAGACGGTGATATTGGTATCTTGTTTAGCAGCCCTGTCTCTATAGGTTTGTGGGTTGCGGCTATTTTAGTGAGCGTAGGGCCTATGGTGTTGCGACACTTCTCGCACCGTAAAGCCAAAAGCAGTGAGGCGTAATGAGTGTGAGTGAGGTTGTTCATACACGATAAACACACCAACGTTAATCATCTTGCCACAAGCATAAAACGGCCTAGACAGCATGATTG
>SRSN01000351.1 GCA_004791645.1 Alcaligenaceae bacterium 429 | reverse complement strand
ATTTTCTTTTATCTATAACTCTCTACACTATTCCTCAGGAAATTATGATGAATCCGCAATTCAGCACCTTACAATTAAAATCCGAGCTCACCATTACTGAAATCATTGGCCACGGCATTATCTGGATTTTGCTGAGTATTGTGACCTTTGGCTTGGCGCTGTTTGTGTTTCCCTACTACATGCAGAAATTTATTATTAGCCAAACCTATGCTTATGATCAGCAAGGAAATCGCGTAGGCAGGCTGGTATGCACTATCGACTTGGCCAGCATTATTGGCAATATTGTGTTGTGGGCCATTATTAGTGTGCTGACGCTGGGTTTGGGGTATTTGATTTTCATGTACAAAATCAATGCCCACTGCATGAGCCACACCAAGCTGGTGGATAGCCATCTGGTGTACTAAGCGCTACCACATGAACACAACGCTGATACCACTGCTACGGCAGACAGGTATCAGCGTTTTTTATCGCTCAACAGGTATAAGGCTGTAAGGCTTCCATTAAGCAAGCCCTGAACTCTGTCGCTAATAACGACAGCGGCTTATCCATAGGCCTAACCAGCCCCAACGGAAACGGAATCACAGGCTCAAACGGAATAGCTACCAAGCCATTCTTGCTATGTGCTTGTGCTGAAATAGGGTCTACCACCGCCACCCCAGCCCCGCTCGCGACCAACACGCACGCTGGTGAAAACAACTGCGCATGAATACGTACGTTAAAGTGGGCTCTGGCGCGCTGGAATGCAGCAGCCAATAACGAATAAGTCATATGACTGGCATCTAAGGCGATAAAGGGTTCGCCATCTAAGTCGGCAGGAGTGAGTACTGAGCGATCAGCCAAAGGATGCGACTGCGGCACCACGCACACGCAACGCATGGTCATTAAATCGTAGTCCAAGCCCTGCGTATCAAAGGGCTGTTCCACTAACCCCAAATCCATATAACCGGATGCGATCCACTCACGCACCTCAACTGAAGGCCTAATGTGCAAATGCACTTTGACCTCTGGTTTGTCTTCTACAAACTTGGCAATCACTTGAGGGATAAATGCCAACCCTGGCCCCGGCAGCGTCGCAATCTTTAGCTCGCCCGCTTTGAGCTCGCCCATCCGTTTTGCACGCGCCTCCATTCTGGAAAAACCCGACAGCACGCTGTTTGCCTCATCCGCCAAACGCAGTGCCTCTGGCGTGGGTAATAACCTGCCTTTCACCCTCGAAAACAGTCGCAAATTCAGCGTCTTTTCTAAGCTAGAAATCAAACCACTCACCGCTGGCTGTGTTAGCCCCATTTTCTCGGCTGCTCTGGTGGTGGTGTGCGTTTCTATCACGGCTTTCAAGGCTTGTAACTGACGGATATTCATAGAGTTATTCCAATTTTCGGCCTATTTTCGCTAGGGGTTTTCCCCCGAATTTTCACACTATACCAAGCTCTATCCCCCAAGAATCAATAACTATAAATTT
>SRSN01000350.1 GCA_004791645.1 Alcaligenaceae bacterium 429 | reverse complement strand
GCTCACCCAATGAGTATGTACACTACGCTGCCTCCAAAGCAGCCATTGAGACTTTCACGGTAGGACTGGCTAAAGAAGTTGCCACACAAAACATTCGTGTGAACGCCGTTTCACCCGGTATTACCCATACGGATATTCATGCCTTATCAGGCGAACCAGATAGAGCTCATCGCCTTGCATCTAGAATACCTATGCAGCGCTCTGCACATGCTACTGAGATCGCTGAAGCCGCATTATGGCTACTGTTGCCCGCTTCATCGTATGTGACGGGGGCGGTGGTTCCGGTGGCGGGTGGGTTATAAGCATTTATCCCCATAAACTGTGCATAAGGTTGGGGATTGTTGGGTAACAGCTTGCTGCGACCCAACAAATGCGCGCCCCTTAGGTACATGGAGCAATTCTTATACAGTTACTCTATATGTTCATCATGCCTGAGCACGGCAGCAAAACAGTCCTGTAGACATGGTGAAGCTACCTTCAGACTCGTAGTACAACGCTTCATGCACTTGCTTAGGTGCGCCTTGCTGTAAGGCACGTATGGCTTGTACGTTCAACTCTGGCGTACGCATACGTGTCACCCAACTGCTGAACTCTAAACGTACTGGCCATGCTTGCTTGTCTTGTACCTCAAAACCGGCTGCTGCCAACATACGTCGCCATTCTGTTTCTGCGTAATCACGCACATGCGAGGTGTCGCGCAACAACTCAATGGTTTGGAAATGCGTGTCTACCAATGGGTTCTCGTAACCTAACACATCAATCACCAACAAGATGCCGCCAGGTTTCAGAACGCGCTTAGCTTCGGACAAGGCGGCAGGTACATCACCCCAATGGTGCGCGCTGTATCGCGTGGCCACTACATCAAACGAGGCATCGGCAAAAGGCAAACTCTCTACTAAGGTTTGCAAGGTTTCAATGTTGTTGAAATCACGTTGTTTAGCGGCTTCTGCTACAACCTCCAACATACTAGGTGAGGCATCAGCAGCCACCACTTTAGAGAGCACTGGAGCCAATGCAAAGCTCAAATGCCCTGCTCCACAGCCCAGATCCAACCCCACGCCAGAGGCTGGCATATGTTGTGCTACATACGCTGCGGCAGTTTTCAGATCGTCGCCTTGTGCGTGTACGGCACTGCTCAAATAAGCACTAGCCTGTGAGTCGAACTGGTTAACAACGGATTCACTATGGGTACGCATATTCATTCTCCTGATAAACAGTGTCTACCCTACCAGCTCTGTAAACCAGTACAAGACCATTGCTGATACTGGTATAAAAAATACCTGCAAAGCCCTTTTTCCTACTCGCCGTACCACACGGGGTACACTCACGCTGTTTATATCGGTATTTTCTTGGAGAGTATGGCGATGTATGAAAGTAAAGGAAGCCCTCTTTTAACCAGAAAGGACTTTCTGAAACGTATGCTTTGGCATATAGGAATTGCGCTACTATTAATTTTAGTAGTGTTTATGTTTGGTGTATTAGGACAGGTAGCCGTAGAAGATATCT
>SRSN01000349.1 GCA_004791645.1 Alcaligenaceae bacterium 429 | reverse complement strand
GTCTACTCCGGCTAGTGTGGATACAGCTTCACTCAGTTTTGCTTGGATGCAGTACTGGGCAAACGTGCTTTCAGCGGTTTTATGCTGTGCGGCTTGGTATTTTTCTTGATCACCTAGGCCAACCAGTACGATACGCTCTGCTTTGATGCCCTCTAGATTACGCAATACCAAGTGTGAGCCAGACTTTGCGCTAAACTCGCTTTTGAGGACTTTACGGATAGCACCATTAGAGGCGCGATCAATAACGTCCGCAGCGGGGGTAAGAACCTGATTGGTAAATACACCGATCGCTAAAGCTGAAGTTTTGATCTGATGTAAAGAAGCTGAACTTTGTGTGCTAAATTCCATACGATTTTCCTATGAGTACAGGCCTGTTGTCGCATTAACCTGCTTATTGTCCCATGTTTTTGTTCAAACGTAGTTCTATATCCGAAATCCTGAGCCACGCAGGTGTTGTGCTATCCACTTTGCTAGTGGTATGGCTTAGTGTACTGCTGGTTAGGCTAGTAGGCGAGGCGGCTGGTGGTAGTATCGGTGCCGACGTGGTGCTGGGCATGGCGCTGTTCTCTTCCATCACGGCGTTGCCAGTGATTTTATCGGTCTCGCTATTCATTGCCGTACTAACGACTATCACGCGCTGTTTCAGAGAGTCTGAGATGGTGGTGTGGTTTGCCAGTGGGTTGTCATTACGTAGCTGGATTAGCCCTGTACTGTCCTGTGCGATTCCTATTGCTTTGCTCATTGCGGTGCTGACATTTTTTGCATCCCCTTGGGCGTACCTGCAAATATCTGAATACCGTCAGCGCTTTGAGTTGCGTTCCGATCTAAGCAAAGTATCTCCCGGTGAGTTTATCGAAGTAGAAGATGGTGCCCGCGTATTCTTTACTGAAGAGCCATTGGGTGAGGGGGCAGAGCTGGGTAAGGTGGTGGCGCGTGTGATTGATCCGCAGTGGTTTAGCGTGATTACGGCTAAAAGCGCACATGTACAAAACGAAGATAATGGCGACCGTTTCTTAGTGCTGAACGAAGGTTACCGTTATGACATGAAGCCTAAAACACCTTGGTTCCGTATTACAGAGTTTGAGAACTATGGTGTGCGCTTAGAGAACCGAGATGAGCAGGGCACCAGTAGTGAGCAGATACGAGCGCGGGCTGAACAACAAATTAAGGCTAGACCTACTGCACAGTTGTTAGGCGACGATACAAATAGGGCGCGATCGCAGGTGATGTGGCGATCAGCCTTGCCATTGGCAGCTTTAAATTTGGCGTTATTGGCAATCCCATTGGGGGCGGTGAATCCGCGTCTAGGGCGCTCGGGTAATATCTTAATTGCCGGTTTGCTTGCATTGCTCTATATGAACTTAATCAACTTGTCGCGTGGTTGGATTGCCAGCGGTAGTTTGAGCTTCCCCGTGGGTACGCTATTAGTGCACGCAGCTTTTAGCTTATTAGTGGTATTTTTGTTCTGGCAAAAAATGCGTATTAAGCCTCCGAAGCAGTCCTAGGCTTCTAGTTGTAGACTCTAAGTATATTACTAT
>SRSN01000348.1 GCA_004791645.1 Alcaligenaceae bacterium 429 | reverse complement strand
AGGCTGACTCTGGCCCTGCATCGTTCTGGGCATCGCAAGCCACTGCAGGTGAACATCTGGGTATTGCTGGCCCGCGCAGTGGGGGCTTCTCTCTACCTTACGATGCTGAATGGGTACTTATTGCTGGTGATACTACTGCCTTACCCGGCATACAAAGTATTGCGGCTCAGCTTCCACCTGAAATTGATGCCCGCGTCTTTATTGAAGTGCCAGATAAACTAGAGCAACAACCCATACCCAGCCCTGCTATCTTGCGTACACAGTGGGTTATCGCATCGTCTGAGCCTTGCCAAAGTTTGTGCAAAACACTGCTGTCGCAATCGCTGCCCGTAGGCCCTGGCTATATCTGGATAGCGGGTGAGTCTACCGCCATACGCACACTGCGACTGCATTATTTGCAAGATTTAGAGCTACCTAAGCATCGCGTTAGTGCCAAAGGCTATTGGAAAGCTGGCGAAGGCGATCACAAAGATTCGTAACGCCTACGTTCTTTACCTTACGAGCTTAGTGCTCCATCTGCGTATACTTCGTTAAGTCAGGCAGATTGTTTTTCAGTAACTCAATCAGCCTGTTTTCAGACCAGTTCTGTTTATATACCAAGCCAAAACGGTATTTAAACGCTGGTCTGAATGGCTTAATAGACAAGCCACCATTAGTATTCATGTCATGCGCCGTCAGCGGGTTAATCAACCCCACCCCCACGCCATTCGCGACCAAACTGCAAATACTGGCGATATTGGATTCGGTTTTCCCTGCAATATTCACCCCATGTTGAGCAATCAACAACAGCAACTGATCTGCCGCCAAGTTGGGCTGATTCGGAATCACCAAATGCTGATCTTGTAAGTCTTCCAGCCCTATTTGTTCACGCGATGCCAAAGGATGATCGGAAGGAATCAAACACACCGCCTCAACATCAAACAGTTCCTCTACCACCAGCGACTGCGTAGACACTGGTAGCGTGACAAAACCAGCATCAAATAAGCCTGACTCCACGCCGCGTACAATTTCGGGGCTAGATAAAATGTCGAAGGAAAAACTGTAGTGCGGATTAATGCGCAGTACGCTGGCGATCAGTTGCGGCACATAACCAAAGCCTAACGCCGGTGCAGACACCAGACGTAAGCGCGACACCCCAAACTCACGCAACGCCACAATACTGTGCTTCATTTCTTCTAAATTACCAATCAAGCGCAGTATCTCGTTATACAGCTCATCGGCCTCAGGTAACGCAACCAAGCGTTTTTTATGCCGCATGAACAACTGTATGCCTATGTTCTCTTCTAGTTGTGCCAGTGAACGACTTACCCCCGATTGCGTAATACCTAAATCTTTGGCGGTACGGGTAGCCGTACCCGTTTCGTATAACACTTTGAAAATAATCAGGGATTTCAATGAATTCAGATTGATATCCGACATAAAGCTTGGTCTCCGAATAGCCGTCATCATCCGCCTATCTCTGCAGCGTTACGGCTCTTTTTACTTGTTAATCTGGCCCCAAAGTTGATGATTAAAAATCATCAAATAATGAAAAAACAT
>SRSN01000347.1 GCA_004791645.1 Alcaligenaceae bacterium 429 | reverse complement strand
CAGTTTTTATTATCCTATAGAAATTGATCACGTCACTTATTTTTGATTCTTTAAGTTTCAAGGCGAAAAAAAGCCCCTAGGTCGCTAAACCTAGGGGCTTTCTTAAATCCTTGGAGGCGCAAGCCGGAATCGAACCGACCTACACGGATTTGCAATCCGGTGCATAACCTATCTGCCATTGCGCCATAGCATTTCCTTGCGGAAATTATTTTTGGAATAATTCGCGATGGTTTCATGCAGCCGTACAAGTACGATGCAGACCTGAGCGCGTTACTCCAAAAGAAAAGAACTATAGCGTGTATAGGACGGTTTGGCAAGGTGTGTGGCGCTAATGTTGGCCTTTTGTGTACATGAAATTTCAGGTGTTGCCGTCATTGTTAGGTTCCGTCAACGTTACAAGCGGGGTTTTTGCCCAGCAGTAATTCTTGCTATGCTACTGTTTGCGCAGTGTTAAGACTGCTTTTACTTTGGTGTGAGCCTGATACCGTGTCTTTGTTATCGCTTTATTCCCGTTTTATGTCTGGTCGTGCTTCTGTATTGCGCTGGGTGCTATATGGCGCTGTGGCAGTGACGTTGGCGGCATGTGGCAGCACGAGTGGTACTAAGGATGGTTATTACGTGGTGAAGCGTGGGGATACCTTAAGTAAGGTGGCACGCCAACATAATCAAAGTCTGTCGTCACTGATGCGCATGAATAATATTTCTAACCCTAACCGTATTACGGTGGGGCAGCGCTTACGGGTGCAAGGTGGTTCTGCAGCGCCTGCGGCAGCGTCAAGCGGGCCTACAGGCAGTGCCGGCAGTAGTACCACTTTGCCGCCGCGTAATGCATCTACCAATTCAGTGGCCGCGCCGCGCAATATTAATTTGATTTGGCCGGCAGCAGGTACGTCTAAGCGTGGTGTGTCGGCAGCGCACTCTCAAGGTGTGTATATCTCTAATACAGCGGGTACGCCGGTCAAAGCGGCGGCAGCAGGTAAGGTTATTTATTCAGGTGATGGGTTGCGTGGCTACGGTAATTTGTTGATCGTGAACCACGCTAATAACTTTTTAACGGTGTATGCGCATAACCGCCGTTTGCTGGTGTCCGAGGGGGCAACGGTGAGTCAAGGTCAAACCATTGCCGAGATGGGAAATTCAGGTACATCGCAGGTGCAGCTCTATTTTGAGCTGCGTTATAACGGTAAACCTGTAGATGCACTGCGCTATCTGCCTAAGAAGTGATGATGTAAAAGCCCGGTAAACCCGGGCTTTTTTGTAAGTGTACGCAACAGCTCTCCCTGTGATCTAGGGTAAGTACCTATACGACTTCAAAAAGGTTGCACCTAGAATTCGCATATCTATTATTAAGGTTGCACCTTTTAAATTTATAAGGTTGCAACCTCTCTGTCTGTAAGTGAGAGGGTTATGAGTGCAACGACACTAGGGGTGAAAGTAGACGCCGAATTACGTGGGCGTATACGCGAGGCGGCTGAACGCATTGGAAGAACCCAGCATTGGTTCATCAAGCAAGCCATTTTCTCGTTTTTGGAAGAAATCGAGTCGGGTAAGTTACCGCCATCCTTAGCCTATCTTGCCCAGAC
>SRSN01000034.1 GCA_004791645.1 Alcaligenaceae bacterium 429 | reverse complement strand
ACATCTGCTCCGCGCTTAGGGTCCCGCTTTCTTTTTCTGCGGTTGCCAGAGCTTGGATTTGATCGTTAATTTCTGCGCGTTCAGCACGAAGTTCATGCACTTTAGGCATTGTTTTCCCCATAAAAAAAGCCACCCGTAGGTGGCAAGACATCATTTAGTCGCGAACGCGCCTAAATACGATTTTGGATTTCCATAGCCGCCGCACGGGTGGCCACACTGTTTTTCTTTGGAGCGCTTGCACGTTTTTGTGCAACCTCCGCTGCAATTCGGTTTACAGCCACCTGCGGTGACTCAACAGAATCAGCAAAGCCCATTTCTACGGCCTTCTGACCAAAGAACACACCTGCCTCTGTTGCTTTTACTGATGCAACAGACATGCCCCGATTACGGGCAACGATATCGGTGAAGGTTTCGTAATTGTCGTTAACCAGATTGGTTAACCACTGTCCTGCCTCTTCGGTCAAAGGTGCATGGCTAGCCAAATCATCTTTACGCGCGCCAGCAAAAATAGAGGTGATTTTTATGCCTTGTTGCTCATGGCGCTTGCTCAGGTCAATATGGCGAGCAATGACGCCCACCGAGCCCACGCCCGAACTGCGTGAGACGATAAGACTTGTCGCAGCAGAGCCAATGGCAAAACCTGCTGAGTACGCGCCAAAGTTGGAAATGGCGGTGATTGGTTTAATGGCACGCGCCGCATAAATATCATCCACCAACTCAAAACACCCCAGTGTCGAGCCACCCGGACTATCTATATCCAACACAATATGTTCAACACTTGGATCATTCAGCGCAGCGTTCAGCATGCCGCGTATTTCTTCATAGCTCGTCATGGAGTAACACGGGTCTAGGTGCGTGTTGCGCGACACCAGAACGCCATGAACAGGCAACACATACACACCAGTATCTTGAGCCGCTTGCAAACGCCGCTCAGATGGTGATACTGCCTGTGTTTCTGCACCGTCATGCTGAGCAGTTGCACCATGAACATTGACAATATTCAGGTTCATAGCCTGATTTGCCCAGTGCACGGCCATATCCAACACATCCTCTCGGATAAGCTGCGGCGTATTAAATATCAGGCTAATTAGCCGATGATGGTTTTTCATTGAAGTACCTTGTTAATTTCGGCCAAAGCCTTTGCTTCGTCTGTGTTAGTCGGAAGTCCTGTGGCGGCATCAGCCATGTTTAATGGCTGCAAGTACACATTCCCACCAGGTATAGGAGGAAGGTTTTCAAGCTTGCGAATATCGTTTACAGACAACCAACCCCACTGCCGTGCAATTGCATACGCTTTGTAGCGGGCCTCTTGATTACCCCGGAGCAATCCGCCAATGTTGAACTCAATGTAGAGTTCATCCATTTCGTCCAGTCTGAGAAAGTCACGCTGCATTGCGCTTTCGTGTCTTCTAATCCACGGCAGCAAGGCATAAATAACAAACTGGATTTGGAGGTTTTCAACGTTGTTGTAGGTCGCCCCCTCCATTACGGCCAGCATAGGCAATGGGATTTTCCAGATACGCGCCATATCTGCACCGGTCAACGTCAACGCTTTAATCAAATCGGCGTCAACGTTACTCATTGAGAGGGGCCTAAAGGTCATCCCCTCCTGCAGCATCGCTACCTTTCCCTTGTTCCCTGAGCCACCAAAGCGCTGCTGCCAATCATCAGTTATGTCATCCACAACCTTTTGATCTTTAATGGCTGGTGCTTCTTTTGGGCGCTCCAAAACCCCCGATAACGCCGTCCCATTCACAAAGGACTTTGCTGAGTATTCTGACAATGCCAGCGAGTAACCAATCGCGTTAGCGTGTAGGACAATCGGTGACACACCCACATAGTTATCAAATGACATCCAGCGCACATGATGAAAGTATCGCTGTGGGAGCCGGTCATCACTTCCTGCTATTTGGTAGTAAGGACATAAATCCCCTCCCTTCCAAACAGTCATGCGGTCAGGGTCCATCGGATACAAACCAGTAATAACGCCTTTACTATCGCGCTCAATATAGCTGTAGGAGTTACCCCGCAAACCAGCTGACATTTGGCTAAATTCTCGATACTCGAACGAGGTCTGCCAAGGGTTTGGCCTGTACTTCAGGATGTTGTATAGAGGGTGATCTGTAGCGGCCTCTCGACCGCCATTTGGTAGACGGCGATAAAGCTCAATGGGCAACTGCGCAATACTCTCTGCAAGCAAAGACACGCAGTTCTGCAGGACAGGAATTGCCATTGCGCTCTTGGCATTTACATCCTGCCCTGCAGCTGAACGGGAACTCCCCAACAAACCTGAAAGCCAACCAGAACCACCCTGCTCACTACCGGTGGCTCTTTTAAACAGCATTGCGATCTAGTCCTATTCCAAAAACAATCAATAAAACGCCACCCACTATGGCGGCCCATGCTGGTGAAATCTGAGCAATACCGCTAACCAACGCAATGAAGCCCGCAAGCATGCATACCAATGCAATTTTTTCCTGACGATTCAAATCCCTACTCCTTGCTCATAAATGCTGGTTTCTTCTTTAGCGATAGGCAGCATGACGCGACCAATAGCCATAATTAGCGCTACGGCTCCGTCAATTTTGTTATCTGTGTGTTGTTTAGTAGGACGCACAATATCGTCGCTACCAGGCAAGTGACGACCCACTACGTTTGAAATACACCAGCTCATAATGGGGTTGCCATCATGGTGAAAGCGCCCAGACAAAATGGCCGCCTCAAGTTCTTTCATTGGGTCGGACATATTCGTGAAGTTCTGGACAATCGTGATTGGACTTAACCCTTCATCATCCAATTGGTGCGACAGGTTAGCTGCACCGTGTGGATCTAAAGGCGTTGCTATGACCGGCGACTGAGCATTGATTTCTAATGCCTCTGCCAGAATGTCGCGGTAATCAATCTCCGCACCATGAGTCTGTATCAGATGGCCTGATGCCACCCAGCTCTGGTAGCGATCTGCCATGCGCCGGTTATCGCTACTGGTTACTGTGTCCTCTGGCACCCAAAAGGTAGGCGAAACACAGTAGTAGTGAATCTTCCCGTCGATCACCTCATGAAATAGCGGCACCATTGCGGTAAGGTCGATCTTGGACGCCAAGTCCGCCCCTATTACGCAATCCCAACCAGCAAAACGCTCTAATGTCAGGGTTCGGTCAATACATGGATCAGCCACATACTTCGCCATGTTGAAGTAACCGCTCTTAGCAGCCGTCCACACATTTAAGTGCTTATTCTTAAAGGTGGTGGAAAAACGCGCCCGACGTATGGCCTGCTGTTGCTGAGAAACTAGGTAGTCCTCATTAACCGATACCCCCATGTTGGGATTGGCCTTAGCCAACACCTTGGGGTCGGTCCAGTCGTCGCCCTCGTCGATTGTCCAAATCCAGCCAAACAGCTCATCATTGGGGACAATGCCCTCAAGCATTTCAATGACTTCTTGCCGCTTGTCGTAACACGGGCCTGAGATATTCGCCCCCGCCGTCGTGATGATGAACATAAGCGGTTGCTCACGCGCACCCATACCCGTTTGCATAGTGACGTATAGATCGTCAGCCATATGCTCGTGATACTCATCGACAATGGAGCATGAAGGCGATGCACCATCACCCGGATTACCAATAACAGGCTCAAACCGGCTCCCATCCTCTGGGCGATTCATGTTGCCAGCATTAACCTCAATACCGAGCAACGCCTTTAACTCTGGTGTACGCATGACCATCAAACGTGCTGGCCTAAATACCTCCCACGCTTGCTTTTCAGTAGTAGCACCGCTGTACACCTCTGCGCCAAACTCACCATCAGCACAAAACATGGCAAGCCCCACACCGGCAGCAATTACGCTCTTACCGTTTTTACGTGGCACTTCCCAATATGATTCTCTGAACCGGCGTAATCCGTCCTTTTTTCTTAGCCAACCAAAGGTGCAAGCCATGCCAAATAACTGCCATGGCTCTAGAATGATTTTCTTTTTTTCCCTCGCCCACTTGCCTTTTGTATGCGGCATGTACTCGATGAGTTTGATTTTTTTCTCAGCCTGAGCCGGATCAAACTTATAAGGGAAGTCTCGCTTTTTGCTTTTGACTATTTCGTCTAAATGACGCTGGCAGGCTAGAGTTATATATCGGCAACATGGTATTTTGCCGCGCACGACATCGCGGGCGAACTGCGTTGCAGCAGCCACCCGTGGGAACTTCGCTTTTGACATTTCACATGTTTAAGATGCCGGCTAGCTCAGCAGTAGGGTCCTGTTTCTTGGCACCCAACAGTCTCTGTCGACTGGATGGGTCGAGGCCAAGCAAAGATCCAAAGGTTGCCATTTGCCTTGTAGCCTCGTTGATGATTGTCGCTGCTGGATTCTTAACGATCCCGCCTTGCGCCCCTTCGACAGTAATGCCGTTCCTAGCAATATCCTCTTCGGCTAATCGGAATCTACCGTAAGCCGCACAATAAAATTCTAGGTTCTGAATATCGGTTGCCTGTAGCACCTTCTCTGCGCAGAGAAGTGGCGCTAAGTGCTCCCACAAATTACGGCCCGGCCCTTGCAGCCAGTCCGGTGCATCAATATTGACTACGCCACCAAACTCAGGCGCATCTTTGTTCAGTGCGCGCTTACCAGGATTGCCCGCAGCAACCTTGCGCTCGGTCGGTTTTGGTCTACGACCTGAACGCCCCGGAACACCCGCCATACCCCCTCCCACTAAATTTCATTTTACGCGGGGATAAAAATCTACCTAGACGGGCGGTCTAGGAAATGAAAAGATTTTTGGTTTTATACCCCCCCTACCCTGCGCCTGCTCGATTCCTTGAGCGTTTTCTCTTTATGGCAGTCGCCACAAATGGTTTGTAGGTTCTCTAGAGCGTCCGTTCCACCTTCCGCTTTTGGAATGATGTGGTCAACCTCATTGCCATACGTAACCAAGCCCTTAGCCGCGCATGGCCTGCATTGGTGACCATCACGCCTCAGCACAAACTTACGCTTACGTTGCCACTCAGCACCGTAGCCACGCTGTGAAGACGAGCCGCGCTCAGGGGCATTCCACCCAGACTCCTGATCTAGATGCTCGTCGCAATAACCGCCAGCATTCCTATGGGGGCGTCTGCACGTTTTAACCCTGCACGGTTTTTGTATTCTTCTAGTCATGCGGCTATCTATAGCTGCCTTTAGCCATCTCATTACAACAGACAAGAGCTAAGCCGCTAATCATATGTATGTCATTCATAAGACTAACCCTAGCGTCGCGGCGAAGCCTGACAGACTCTTTGCGAACATACCTACCAGAAGGAGAGTCTTTACCAGCATCTTCTGCATCTTTTTTAATCCGGAAGTCATAGCGACGTAGCGATCTCAACAACTGCCTATGCATTGAAATCGCTACCAGAGGATCCAGCCCCATCCTAACCGCTGCCCTTATTGATCTTCTACACGCATTCAGTTGCGCATTAACGCTCATAACAAGCCTCTATACTCAGTCTCAGTAACGCTCTAGACGTAAAAAAACCAGCACTAATGGGCTGGTTTATGGTGTGAGACGCTACTTAACGATAGATCAGCAAAAACAAGGGAAAACCCCTGCCAATAAATTATCGGCTTATGAATCGAAACTCTTAATTTGAGATTAGCGATGCAATTTCGCACCGCTTTAACTTTTTAAGGATCGTATTATGATTCATAACCCTAGCAGCATTCGCTGCACTGTTCCATACATCCTATATGTAGGCGGCATACTTCACAGCCACCAAAGGACAACTCCCTGCTACTCAAAAAGCTCTCACTGTTTTTTCTATGTAGATGAAGGCTATATCCTAAAAAAAAGGAAATGGCACAACTATCAAAAGAAAACTATCGAAATCAGCGTAGAGAATACCCTGTATTCATGCACCATACTCTTATATGAGCACAGCACCATAACTCACGCTGAAGATATGCTCCGAAACCTTCTGGAACAACCCACACTCTAGGAGGCGCGACCAAAAAAGCCCGCCAATCTCACAACTGGCGGGCTTTTTAAATCACGTGCATTTTCAATAGGCGCGACTTCTCGACCTCTATGTTACCGTTTGCGTTACCGAATATGCGATGCAATGTTATTGTTCGGTAACATTTGCCTTGCTGGTCGTCATACGTACATATTCTTATAGCGACAAGTAAACATCGCCCACTGAATTCCTTTCTTGCACTTGGCACGACCTTCAAGAGTCTCGTAAACAGAGACAGTCGGGGGTTAGAACTCCCCTTACTGCACACCTAAATGCAGGGGCCCCCGGCTCTATGGTATGTTTTACTGTGTAAATACGCGACGTCACATGTGACGTGCTGCGTTATTGCTGTCTTGTTTAATGGTTACCGCAGGCCGCCATAGTATTACATTCTATTTTTAAACAATGCATTACAACCTCTCTGAAACGAAAGCAATTTATCAGTATCTTAAACACCTTAAAAAAGAAATCGCTTTGCTCCTGGTGCAACAGCAAAACACCTCCGCAGGCTGTGAATGCTTATCGACTGTTCAACTACAGCTAGTCTCTCTTAGAGAGCGTCTGAAAAACGAGTACATTGAGATCAAACAAGAGTCGGTGGAGTGTTACAGCTCAGCCACCTATCAAGCTCTTTTACGACCCGCTCTTAGCAAAATATGTATGCAGTTTAATATTAAAAAAACCATCCCTGCATATTCCCTGCAATGGCAAAAGGTTCTTCTTAATGCACAGGAAATCACAGAAGCTTATCAAAGGGATACTCTTTTCATATGGAGGCAGATGAGAGAGGGGAAAGCTATACCTCTTACCCAGTGATCTATCAAATTTACTTTACCATTACTGCATTAACCCAAAGCTATCACAAACAGTTTTAGCAGCAATATAGAGATTTTCTGAGCATTGAAGGTATTTAGCAAATACTTACAACATAGCTGCATACATTCTCACTATACGCTTTTACTCTACTGCTTATGTTTGGCTTTTTGTGCTCTGCCAAGCTCTTGTCAGATAAAATTTTCTACTCACATTAGGGAATGCAAGATATGAATACAGCAACCATGCCAATAGGGGTAATTGATTCTGGTGTAGGGGGGTTAACTAGTGTTGCCGAGCTTCGTAAGCTTTTACCAAATGAGGACATTATCTATTGTGGAGATAATGGAAATGCACCATACGGTAACCGTACAGGCCAGAACATTGTTGAACTCACAAAGCGTATCTTTGCCTTCTTAGAAAAGCAGCAAGTAAAAGCGGTTGCCGTTGCATGCAACACAATCTCATCAACGTTTGACTCGTCTGAGTATGGCTTTTATGAAAAAGGGTTAAGCTTCCCTGTTGTTTCAGTCATTAAACCAGCTGTTGAGGATGTTTTACAGAAGAAGTATGCAGAAGTTGGAGTGGTTGCCACAGTCTTCACCATTAAGACTGGCTGCCATAAACAAATGATTCAAGCCCGTAACCCCAGAATCTCAGTATATGGTGAGCCGAGTGAGAACTTAGCTGAGCTGATTGAGCAAGGGGACTTGAGCAGCCCAGCGATTCAAAGTGACGTAAAGAAACACGTTAACAACCTTCTCTCTGAGCATCCAAATCTACAAGATATTATCCTAGGGTGTACTCACTACCCAATTGTGCAAAGCGTGTTTGAGAAAGCAGCGCCTAATGTCACATTTATTAACCCCGCACGAGATCAAGCAGAAGCAGTAAAGCAATTACTGCATGAAAGAAACCTGCTACAAAAAGACCACCAAGGTGAAATGAGTATATACACAAGTGGTAGTGAGCCTGTTTATCATGCTGTACTGGCAGAGCTTGGTATTTCACCTGCATCGAAGATTCACACAGTCCGCTTTTAAATCTTGCTTGGCAACATAACGTTGTTGCACAGCTTCTCATTAAGGCTGCAATATCTGGTAAAGGTGTAGTCTCAAATTGCACCTTACCAACCAGCTTTTCAAAAAGCAGTTGATGATTGCTCAGTGCCGCATCAAATAGAGTTTTGCGATTTGAAATCGCAGCAGTGGCGTGTTATCAATGGGCACAAAAAAAGCCCCGATTAACGAGGCTTTACTGTAGTTACGTTACCTATAGGCGCAACTTCTGCACCTCTATTGTCCCAACTGGCGTCCCAAAGAGCAAGACTTTTTCGGGACTTCATGTCCCAATCCCTGCCAAGAATAGAGTGTTGCTCTTCCGTCGCCATGTCGAATCACCTGCCCTGTCTCTACTAAGTGCTCAAGAACTCTACGAACCCCCTTCCGAACAGATTCATATTCTCTTGCTGTTAACTTACGCCCCCGCGATGCGTCTTTAACGATCTGCCCGATTGGAAACTCACGACCAGGGTATGGCCTCATCAAACAAATAATTTCTGACCCATACTTCATGCAAACGCCCCCCAAACCTTTTTTCTAAAACTCAACAGCACTAACTTGTAGTAGTCCACTGTTATCCCTATTTTTCTGCTGGCTGCTTCTGCTCTGATGTGGTCAGGCATATTGCCGTACTCCTTAACCCGCGTGTACTCAGCATGCAATACCCTTCGATCCTCACGAGGCAGCAGCTGGTATATCCCCTCTACCCGCTGCGCACGTTCATAGTTCACAGGTGTGCTGTCTTGCTCTTCCTCGTCCACATCTTGTAGCGGGTACATGCACTGGCGAGGCTCCTGCACAATACGACGAGGCCCCGGCATGCTGCCTACCCAATGCATCCGCGCCCAGTTCTGTATCTCGTATTCGACCCATGAAGGTATTTGCATCACACCTCCTTGATTTCAATTCCGTGTACCTGCAGCATCAAAGCGCTTTTGAGTACAAACACATCAGTGCGCACACCCTTTACGTCTTCCACAACCAGAGCGCCATCACGCATATACACAAAGTCTGCGTAATAGGTGACAACTCGCACCGCCGTACCATCTGCCTTACGCTGCGTAGGTATCAGCTCGTAGCGTTTCTGTAGCTCAAGATCAGTAATCTCTCCGGCCTGAAGCAATAGCTTTAATACCTGGTACCGTCGCGCCTCTTTCTTGCTATCGAACTTATGACCGTCCACTACAGTTGGGACGTTCTTGTACTTTGACGTTTTCTTGCGCCCCCGCGCTGTTATGACTGCTGACATCACAACCTCCACAGGCTAGGCTTAGTGTTTCGGAATGCATTGAACCACTGCGGCACACCCCACTTACTAACGCCAAAATGATGCAGCGTATTGCGGTACCCTGATTCACGAACGAGGTTTAGGTACTTCTCTACCGTCTCCCATCTACCAGTCTTACCCCACCAGCACGCTATCACTGGCTGGCACTGCTCCAGCTGCTCTAAAGCCCATGCACTTACCTCTGGCCAGTAATCATCCCTAAAGCTGTACGGGTCTAGAAAAAGCAGATCAACACCGCCCCCGCCCATAGCCTTTGCCTTGATTTCACAGTCCTGTATCGTCACACGCTCAATGTCTAGTGGTAAGCGCAGGAACACGAAACCTACTGACGGTACTGAGGCATCCCACTGATTGCGGTACCCAATGCTGCAGCGATTGTCTTTTGACCTGGTAAACACGCCGCTCATGCACGCACCTCCGCGGGAATGGGAATGTCGTGCTCTATGGCTGTTTGAATGGCTCGGTTTAAAGAGAACATACCCACATGCTTATGTTTTCTAAATACGTTATGCACCCACGACAGCCCAGGCTTAACACTTACCGCTTCCTCAACCATCTGCATTACTTTCTTGTTTTCCTTAATAGCCTCAGCCTTGCTCACTACTTGTGGTGGCAGTGCTTTAACCGGTGCAGGTATCTCAGGCCATGACTTCTTAGCCAACTGTGCCGCTAATGTTTTCTTCCAGCGCTCCTGCATGCCAACGTATGAGCCATTCATGATGTCGTGCTGACCAGCTGCTATCGCTGCAAAGAAGATAGCTGGGTGTGAATACGTGAAATTTTCGCCCTTGGCTCTAGCCTGCATGCCTGCAACAGCCTCATGAAATGCAGTGCTTGGCTCCAAGTATGGTCGGCAAGCTCCAAGAAACTCTGTGAGGCTAGGCGGCTTAGGAAACATTGTCCGGCAACCCTTCAGCCCTGTAGCGATGTCGTCCGGCTTGATGCCTTCGTCTGCAAATGCTTCTGCCCATGAGATTTCCCAATCGGTGATTGCATCCATGTCCGTGAAATTAGCTTTCCAGAGATACGGATACATGCCATTAAACCGACCGTACAAGTGCTCCATCAGCGTTTTGCCTTCCAGCTTCGCCACTGGCACCAACCAAGGGTTTTCCTGCTCAAACGTCGATAACATTTTCATCCTCCACTGGCTCTTGCTCTCCACCACGCCCTTCACGACGACGACGCATTGCCTCAGACGCATTAAACTTCCCGCTGCTTGGTGCTGCCTTCGGTTGGTCTTTAAGCTCAAACAGCCCCGTCCAACCGCGTTCAATGCTTTGGTTTACAACCTTGGTGATGTCATTGCCTGCTGCTCGTAGTTTCCCCAGCGTGTCCACAGAAAGCTCTTTGGCATCCATGGTCCATTTCTTACCCGACACTTTTTTTCTGTACCTATCCCACTTTTCCCAAAGCTCAACCGGTAACCAATCCGGTAATTCCAAATCCTCAGTGCGTGCTTTGCGCGCCTTTGGTGGTTCTATTACGGTTCCTTGATGGTTATTGATGGTTATGGGTGCAGGATTTGCGGGGGTTTGGTGTGTAATTGTCCGCTTTGATCGTGTACACGTTTGAACGGCCATTACGGTCTTCAACCGCCAAAATCTTTACCTCTTGCAGAAACTTAATAGCGTTCTGTACCGCACGCTCAGATAAGCAGGTACGCACAGCAATGTAAGCAACAGACGGCCAGCACACACCATCGTCATTGGCGTTATCAGCCAGACTGATCAGCACAGCCTTCTGGCTTGCATTCATGCCCTGTAAAGGCCAGCATTGCGTCATGATGATGGTACTCATACAGCCCTCCTGTACGTTCTAACTGGATGGCCTTTGGTGTAGCGGCAGATAGACGGCATAAAGCCAATGTTATGCACCAAGCGGCGTTTAACAGCCAAGCGTCCTACTGCTCCCCAAGCATTTGAGCTTGGCGGCACCAGATCAGGGTGATGCTCTGCTACGTACAAACGAAAGTGCGTAATAGTGAATTGCCCGTCCTGCTTGCTCACCCACGCCTCAAACAAAGACATAATGCGGTCGCTCCAATTAGGCGTAACGAAATCAGCATGGTCTTTTGCCAACGCTATTCCTTCATCAGCCAATTGCTTGCCAGTGAGTTTTATTGGTATCATTTGAGTCATTCAATAGACCTCCGTGTAACGTTGAATCGCCCCCAGAACTGTTACAGCAGTTGCTGGGTTTTCTTTTTTCATGCCCGCAGCCTCTAGCTCTGCCTCTGGCACATCGACACCACGTGCTAGCAGCATCTGTATGCACTCGCGTAGTAAATCCATTTGCTTGCCGTAACGAGCCTCAAACTGGCCCTTATGTGGATGGACGGCAATACGCCCTGGCGCTCCGGTACCGTGCTGATGATTACCAGCTGATAGCGGCAACACTAACCAGTGCGCGTTAGGCTTTGTTCGCCCATCAATGTGATGAATACTCACCATCGGATCAAAGAAACCATCCTTCCAGCTGGCAATACATCCCAAGCTAGCCATCTGATCGTGAAAGCGCTTCTGCTCTACTGTCACTGGACGCCCTTTCATGCCACGAGACGCCATAGGCTTCTTCTTACTTGTCGTGGGCTTTTGGGGGCGGTTCATACCTCCCTTTGGTTCCCACGGCTTCTTAGCGCGTAATGGCTTCTTGCTGGCCCGAAGAGTGCTGTTAAAGGCTTTCACTACCGACCTCTCAATAGTGCAATGAAAAACGAAACAACAAAAATCGCTCCTAACGAAACCGCCCCCGCATCAGGCAAACGAGGAGATAAATAAATTGCCGACATAATCAGAAATAACTTCCAATACTTCATTGCTCTACCCCTGCTGCTGTTTTCAAAGATGATGGCAACGTAAATGCCAACCCCTTACTCGCAATCAAACGCACAAAATCAGCAGGTGGCAGCTTCGCTAAGCTATCGACACCTGTAGCCAAGTAAATTGCAGATTTAATTGCTTGCTTTCTGTCCTCTGGCTCTAACGCAAAATTCACGCCAAAAGCTCTAGCCACACGTGGGCTGTTAAACCACCCCGCCTTACCATGTAGCTCTCTGTAGTGTTTGCCGTAGATGGGCTGCGCATTATTCATAATGGCCCACCTCTTTACGGCGCCAGCGGGTAACATTCCTGATAATGCGGAAACAAAGACGTGCTAACTCCCACGCTTTTGAAACTACCATTTGGCGCTCATCATCAGTAACGCGACCATCTGCTGTGGTTTTCATGATTGCGGTGCACAGTTCACCCAACTCCGAAGTGCATTTAATAGCTTTCGCACTCAAAGCAGCTGCCTCATCCTCAAATCCACCCACAGGCTCATCCGGAAGGTGAACCACATTAAGGCCAGCCTCTTGCGCCAAAGCGATGATCCAGTCTTGGCTTGCTTCCTTGCTACACACAAACTGCGTCAAATATTCCTGCAGCAAGATGCATAGATCAGGGTCCAGTTGTTCGCCCCCAGTTAGCTTTCTACGCAACGATTCTGGATGGATAGATATTCCGCGTCGCTCTGACAAAAACAAGGCTGCTCCATTAACGCCACCATTGGAATTCCGCACCGAGTTGTATAAAGCATCGCGCCAGTTCAACGCTGAGAGCTTCTTAGTCATTGGGTTGAAACCTCATTCATTTCAGCGTATCGCCCAAACTGGCAACGCCCTATAGTGATAAAAAAAATGGAGTTAGCTATGCACACAACACAAACCGAACGACTACTACAACAAGCCAAATCAATCTGCGCTGGTGTCACTGAAAACTCTGAAATCAGTGACCAACTGCTGTGCTCTGTCTTTGAGCGGTTATGTCTAGAACAAGACATGCGAGAACCTACTGAACCACTTCAACACTCGCATGACCTGCATTAATGAGGCGACTGTTTATTGATGTTGCGCATCACTTGCCTATGTAGTTTTCGCAATCTTTCTCCATCTGCCCACTTCAGGTCTTTGTATCGACCACTACTAATATCGGCGACCCACGATTGTGTCCGCCGCCCTAGGGCTGTTGCGATTTGCATCTGAGTCCAGCCCGCTGACATCAGATCGGCTATGAGTGATTTCCAGTTCATTCACACATTTAATCGCATTTGCGCTTAAATATCAAGCGCCAATGCGATTGAGATATATATCACAATTGCGATATGGATAACTTAGCGAAACGACTTAAGCACGCCCGCGAACAAGCTGGCCTTTCTCAAGCTGCCTTAGCCAAACTGATCAGCTCAGGACAATCAACAATAGGCAGCATCGAAAACGGCCGGAATCAGGGAAGCGGAAAGCTCTTGCAAATAGCAAGGGCTCTTCGTGTTCGTCCAGAGTGGCTGGAGACAGGTCGAGGGGAAATGCACGAAGATGATCGCTCCCCATCGAACGTAGTGCCTGCATCTATAGGTGATCGTCGCATCCCTCTGCTGAACTATATCCAAGCAGGCTTTTTCACTGATGCTGGACAGAACTTCACAATGGAAGACGTGGAGTACCTGCTGACAGACCTTGACCTCTCAGAGAGAGCTTTTGCACTGCAAATCAAGGGTGATTCGATGCTTCCGGACTTCAGAGAAGGCGACCGTATTATTGTTGATTGTGAGGTTATGCCACGGCCTGGTGACTTTGTCGTCGCGAAGAACAGCGAACAAGAGGCAACTTTCAAAAAGTACCGTTTACTTCGCATTGATGAAGCTGGCAAAGAAGTTTTTGAGCTAGTTCCACTCAATGAAGATTACCCCTCGATGAATAGTGAGCAGCATCACATTCAAATCATCGGCACGATGATTGAGCATCGGAAGTATTACAGAAGAAGCTAAACCTTCTTCTCTAGGAGCCGCTCTCTATAGCTCCTACGAGCAATAAACACGTAGTAGTAAAAATACTGCGCATAAATTCAATTAATGCGCTCTTGTGTAACTAGACTTTAGTAGTAGAACAAAATCTTACTGAGGATGGTATGGAAGAGTTTAAACGAAGAATTGCTGCTCACATTGAGCACGTTAAAAAGGTTGGCGCTCACTGCGCATCCGAAGAGACGACAAAACAGGCTCTTATCCTTCCCTTGCTGGATATTCTTGGGTTCAGCCCATATGATCCAACAAAGGTTCAGGCAGAATATGATGCAGACTTCCCTGGGGCCAAAGTCAATGAGCGCGTGGACTACGCACTGTTTAGCAACGGAACCCCCGTTCTGTTTATTGAAGCGAAAGCGCATGCACAGGCACTGACTAATCATTGCCCCCAACTCTCCCGTTACTACAATGCAACGCCTGAAGTGGCTGTTGCTGCTATTACTAACGGCAGAGAATGGCGCTTTTTCACAGACCTTGTTAACCGGAACATCATGGACAAGGACCCCTTCCTTGTTGTTGACTTTGAGGCACCGGAAGGCGACATAGCCGACAACCTTAAGCGTTTTCACTACGATCAGCTTGAAGCAGGCGCCTTACGTGCTCTCGCTGAAGAAAACATATACCTCACATCCTTCAGGGATGTAATCACATCCTCTATACGCGAATGCGACATCGATTTTGTACGCTATGTAGCATCTAAAGCCGGTATTCAACGACAACTGAATGCTAAGTTTCTGGAAAGCATTCAGCCTCTGGTCGCTCAAGCTGTAGCACAATCTGTCAGCTCAATGGTCGCCACTAGTTTATCAAAGCCTACAAAAGCAGAAGAGCCTGCACCAACAGAAACCGCCGCCGGTGAAGTCATTGATATCGTTGATCCAAACAATGAAAAAATCATCACGACCGCTGAAGAGCAACGCTTATATGAAATTTGCTTAGATATTCTCCCTGATGAGGATCTCTCCATGCGCGACACAGAGACCTACTTCTCCGTTGTCTGGGAAGGAAAATCTAACCGCTGGCTATTCAGGTTTTGGGGTGATAAGCGTAAACCCTCTATTCAGTTCATTGAGCCGGTTACAGAAGAGCATCAAGAAGAAGCAAAAAGAGCCGGGCTTGAGCTTGGTCGGAATGGGCAAATTCTTTTGAATAAACCTGAAGATCTATATCGCCTAGCAGGCATTCTGAGAGATGCCCTAACCTATTGCAAAAATGACGAACACTTCCGTCGTTCAGGCCGTCAACCCTCTAATGAGAGCGACTAATTAAATCGATACGCTTGGGTTGCAGCCCAAGCGTATGTCTTCTGTACAAACTCTATGGCCCCACCCAGCAGTAACACCGCGCACAAGCCGTATCGCTGCGCTCTGATGTAACTAAAGTTTAGTTTTATTGGAGGATGTAGTAATGATCAAAAGGTGCTTTGCACTCTTACTTCTAGTCCCACTGGCTGTTTATGCTGATGATCAAGTATCCACTGAGCTACGACAGTGCCTAGATCTCAAAAACCCTTCAGGCGTCACAACGAGGTCCCACTTTAACTCTTGCTATACAGCAGAATTAGACAGGCTTGATAAAGAATTAAACGTCGAATATGCAAGAGCCAAAAATGCACTAGAAACACCTGAACAAGTATCCTATCTAATTCAATCTCAAAGGGATTGGCTCAAATATAGAGACTCGATGTGCATCTTTGAGTTGTACGGCCCATTTGCACCTGGCGGTCCAGCCAGTCAGTCTGCTTGCATGGTCGAAATGACTGATCAAAAAATAAAATATCTCAAACTCTTTTAAGTGCTGCTGGCAATAATGTTTAGTTGCTATGTACCCTCATTTAGGTAACTCAACTGTCTCTCTATTGGAGGATGTGGTTATGCGAAAAACATTCGCAGCCCTATCGCTAGTTCTTATTTCCCTTGGCGCTGTCACAGCAGATGCGTGGGCGCATTCAGGCCGGACGGATAAGAATGGCTGTCATATGGATAGGAAGGCTGGGACGAGGCATTGTCACTAGTCTTCAACAAGTAGAGACATACTGCTCATATGGCTGCATAGGTGAGCATTTGTACAACTGCTCTCAATCCCATACTAATGTTCCTTTAGGCATTACATTTGCCCTATAAATGATTAATGCGCAAACTGGATCAATTCACTATTTCCCAAACGGCACGAGGAGTTTAGTTTGGCTACAGTCAAAATTAGAAAATGCAAAGCTGATTTTTTTTACCTCACTGACAGAAGAAATCAGCCTAACCAATCCTTACAAAACCTCATGAGTGATGCACTCCAAGCCTCGCTGACTTACACGCAGGCACATAAGCTCGACATTAAAGAGCCAGAGGATTATCAAGTCAGGGATATTGTGTCGCTTAATGGAGGTAAAGTGTACCAAGGGGTGTTTGGAAGGTGTAGATTTGAAACCCTGACGCAGGGCACCACCACTGGTGATGAAGATGATGTTAACCTAAAGCCTAACCATGGCCTTGTAGAGAAAAATTTTTTCCTCTATTATCCAGGCCAAAATCTCGTGGTATACCAAAGAAACTCTAATGGTAGCCACCACTCCAAGCTGCAAAAATATCTCGAATTAGCTAGCGAGAATACAGATACCCTACTAGAACCAATACTCACTAAAGACTCATACACCAAGCTGTTGTCAAATGCAGTAAGAGCAAAGAAAATAGATATTTCATTTACGAGACCGAGAGACCCCAAGCTGTATAGCCATGCATGGACCAAGGATGCTATATCTTTGATCTCAAGTGCGGGTGGGCTTTCTTGCTCGCGTAACTATCAGCGTTGGCCGATCCCCTACCAAGCTCTTCAGTCAAATGAAGGATGCTGTTGTAACATTAGCTAAAGACGGCCTAGCAACAGTTGCTAAAGTAACTATAGAGGGTGAGAAAGAGCCTATCGACTTAATAGCAGATCGAATCATTGAAACGCTTGATGTTGACGTCGATAAAAACAACCGAATGATACCAAGGTCTGTTTACCAGCAGCTTGAACGCGCCAAAACTAGACGCGAAGAAGATTTACAGGCATTTTTTGGGGGAAATTAAACATGAAACTTTGGAGTGCTCTGATCTGTATATGCCTTGCATTGGCTGCAGCAGTTTGGGCTCACTCTGATATTGATGTTTCTCATGTTATCAATACCCATATTGGAACCTTAATTTCAATATCTACCACTCTCTTAGGCTTTTCTGTCTCATCTGCGGCACTTCTGTATGCAGTAGCTGATACCAGGCTAGCCAGAAACCTACAGAGAACAGGACATTTTGGTACTCTACTTCAGTCTTTATTTAGTTGCGCTCTCTTTTTCTTTGTGTCTTTATCGCTTGGAACTGTATACCTGTTCTTGCCGAACCCTCTGTTTTATAAAGAAATCAATCTTATAGAGATAGTGGAGTTATTCTTGACTTTTGTGATTGGCCTTTCCTATACAAGCCTTATTCCACTATCTGGAAAATTCTGGCTTCTTCTTTCTAATATACGACCAGACAATCCTGATAAGTTAGAATGATTTCATATAAAAACGTCAAGATCAGCCGCCTCTCTAGGCGGCTTTTTTGTGGGCTGCCCTATTACTAGGTAGACCTTATAATGTCTGAAGTCTTGCATGTCATTGAGAAAATACACTGTCTTCCCTGCGAAGCATTACCCTAGTGAAGCCTATAAACTTACTTAAACGCGCTGGGGCTGTTGTAGCGTTATCGACTCCCTTTCCTGCCTCCGCTTCCGATGGACTACTCACCCTTTTTGTCGGAATCCCCGTCCTTATCGTCGCAGCTATCGTTCTCTTCACTCTGCTGCTGATGAAATCACGCAAATCCATCAAGACCCTCGCTACGATACTGTTTACCCCAACCTTCTTATACAGCCTCTACGTTGCACAGGACGATGCCGTAACAATGCTCCGCAACGTGGGATCCGAGAATTTCAAGATTGGTATCGTCTTCTTCTCTCTACTAGTATTGTCTTGCATTTTGTTCTTGGTGCTTGTTCGTAGACAATCTAAGGTTAGCTCACAAAAAGCTGAAGGCTGATCAGCCAGACTAGCCGCAACCAAACTCCTATTCCTAAGCCCTCGTAATGATGGGGGCTTCTTTGTCGATAGGCGCGCGAATCAACCTTTGACTTACAATGGCCTTATCACTCCCCTAAGCAGATAACCTACAGCCCCTAAGGTGCAATAATGAAAAGACTTGCTCTTGTGCTTATAGCTATGATTGCCACTTCTAGTCTGCACGCCCAAACGCGCTGCTCAACAGACTCCTTCGGCAATACTACTTGTCGTGATAACTTCGGCAACACTAGCCGCACAACCACGGACTCATTTGGCAATACGACCACACGAGATAATCAAGGCAACACCATTCGCGGATCAACCGACACTTTCGGCAACACTACATACCGCGACAATAGCGGTAACATCATCCGTGGCTCAACTGACTCATTTGGCAATAGCACATACCGTGATAACAACGGGAATACTGTCCGTTCCAGTACCGACTCCTTTGGAAACACTACGTATCGTGACAGCAATGGAAATTCTGTTCGCTGCAGCAGTGACAGTTTTGGCAATACAACCTGCCGCTAAATAGCCTAATGGCAGCCAACTCTAGTCGTAACCATGCAAAAGCCCTCCTCCGAGGGCTTTTTTGCGTCTGTAGCTATGACTGATCTGTAGCCACCTCCTCTACTCACACCGCCCGTTAGCTCGATCAACTTGCCGCCCCTCAACCGCTAACACCACACCTCTCCGGCTTCGCTTCTGCTGAGTGATGCGCTAAACAACCAAAATCACATTTGCGATTACTTAATCGCTTTTGCGCTTGACTCTATTAATCGCATATGCGATTATTGTTTTTAACAACTCACCAAAACCTAGCCCAAAGGGCAGCAAAACAGAGTTGCAAACGATCTTTAACAACAAGCAGTGTGGACCACACCACCCCAGCATTATCGGGGGCGGCGAATAACGGCACACAAAGACGCCACGCGCCCCGCTGTGAAGTGTTTAGGGTGCGGAAGGGAAACGGCTGCGCCCAGGCACAAAGAAAAGCAAAAAACCGAATAGATGTATTCCTGCGATTGGCGTGAGGCCTTAAACATGCGCAGGGTTCGGCGCCCCCCTGATGATTTTGGTAGGGGGCGGTTAGGAAACCGTACCGCAGCATTTACGGAACCACGTAGTACCCACCCGACTGAGGGTATCAGTCGGCACAGTTTGGCGCGTTTCAATATCGCCTTAGCACCGATATACAACCACCTGTCTATAGACCGTGTTTACACCACCCTGCTTTATGGGAATGGAGCGCGTCAAACTGTGATTAATCGAAAGTCAGTACGGGTAACCTTAAGAAGCTTGTACCAAGAAAAAACCGCCTAGAAAGGCGGCTTAGCTGGCAAGGTGTTATTACTTGCTAATTAGTAAGGTAGCCCAGGAAACCTGTTTTTCAGGTTGCGGACAAAATTACGACGGATTTCGGTAAGTCGCCTTTCTTGAGCTTGTTCCTCTTGCTGTTTAGCAGTTTGTTTAGGTTCAAGCAAAGGGGATACGTGCAGGGGGCTCATGCCACCCTGATTCAGTTTGTGGTAAATCATTAAGATCTCCAACGCTTCTTCATATTGATCATTGAGAGCGGTCGGGAGCTGGTGCTGCCAAAAGCGTAGCGTAGAAAAAAGTGAACGCGTAGTAAAAAGTTATAGGCGAGCGAGGATGCTGGCCTTTTTTATGATTGTTGTAGTTGTGTGTTAACGCACTCAGACACTATGGGGCTTTGAGACGCTTAAGTACACCTATACTTTGTAACAGTACTCTGTACGGTAGACACAAAAAAACCGGCACTTCGTAAAGTTACCGGTCTTTGCTCTTTTATGTTCTTGCTATGTTATGCAAGAACTACTGTATTAGACAGCTTGAATTCTTGTAGCGCACGGTCCTTTTTGACCTTGGCCAACAACGTATGATACTCGTTGGTTTTCATCAAGCGACTTGTGATATCCATCACCTTGGATTTCACTATGGTGTGCGAAGAGGTCTTTACTCCCATCTTCTGGAGCAATAAAGCCGAAGCCTTTGTCATTACTAAACCACTTCACAATACCGATTTCTGTTTTCAATATAAATCCTAAATTATCAGGGAAAAATATCCCTGCACCCACTATCGTCTATTTAGCCAACAATAGATAGCACTGTTACAAAGTAAGCAGCGCTACTTATCCCATACTGAACATCACTTTGACGCGATCCTCACAAAAACAGGGAAAACCTCATCTCACAACGATGTAGCGAATGCAATAAAACCAAAAACAATACCTGGAAAGTTGGCTACAGCTATAGGCCAATCACGCTTTGGCCTCTTAAACATGCCATAAGTGACCCAAAGAGAGCAGTTAATCCCAGCCACTAAGGGTTGTAACCAACTACCTTTCATACCATTTAGATTATTACTAATCTGTGGAATGTAAGATATGTACATAGCCACAGCAGTAAATGTAGCCACCCAACCTAAAAATGTTAACACCCTGTTATCCATAGCACGCCTTAACAGTAACCGTTAGAGTCCTAAGCACTAATCTCCTCCATAGGGGGTAATATTCTTGCCTTATATCTAAATCGTCTAGGTAGGGTTTAACCTTAATTGACGGTAGTTACAGCTCATCAACTACTATCCTTAAACTACTGTTGAGTACGCTCTCAAAGAGGTTGCTATGGCTATACACAGGGTTCTAATTTTCCTAAGTATCTTGATTTTCATGTTTGCTATCTCTAATGCCTATGTAAACGGCTACATCCTGAAAAATCAAAACGAAACTCTAGCTCAGAACCAAACATCTGCTACATAAGCAGTCAAAAAACAATTACTTCTACGCTTGGGTCAATACTGATTGTCGATAGATGCAACATAGCAATAAAGCTACTGCTCCTAGCGTAAGCCCCCCCCAGGAAACGGGGCACCCTGCGGGATTGACCGAATGGTCAGGCAGCAGCCTTCCAAGCTGTTTACAGGGGTTCGATCCCCCTATCCCGCTCCATATTCAGCGTTTGTAGCTCAACGGATAGAGCATTGGTCTTCTACACCAACGGTTGCGGGTTCAAATCCTGTCAGACGCGCCAGATTAACAATTGCCTTTCTTGGCCTGACCCGGTGGGCAGTGTCTTTGCTGTAAGTTCCCATCAGGATCGACCACAACGGAACCCCTAGGCGTATACACCGCACAGGCCGTTAACCCAAAAGCAAGTAAGCAAATTAGTAGTTTTTTCATCGCTGGTTACTCCAAGAAACTTTGGCAAGTATAGCGCGCACTTTTTATGCTTCAAACATTTATCCCCACTATCTATTGATAACGCTGGGACACTCTCTTAACAGCACAGCCAGAGCCACTACTACAGCGGCTCCGCACGGTGCTGGCCATTTACTATCCATCGGGCATACCACCCACAACTCAACAGGAAATACATCATGAGCATGCTTGCTAGCCTGTTCCTGTGGACGGCCGCATTTGCTGTGTGCGGTACCGCCTCATGGGTTTGGCAACACCACATCCGACCACCTATTGACCCCAGCGAAGTAATCCCAACCCAAGCCTACTTTTGGAGCTGGCTGGTCTGTATCACTCTCTACGTAATCTTGGCCTTCACCGGCCCCTATCCCGGACACTAATTCATGGCTTCAGTTAACAAGGTAATTCTGGTGGGCAACTTAGGCCGTGACCCAGAAGTACGATACGGCGCAGAAGGTAACGCCATCTGCAATATCTCAATCGCTACTACATCAACACGCAAAGACAAAAGCTCTGGTGAACGCATAGACGATACAGAGTGGCATCGCGTGGTGCTCTATAACCGCCTCGCCGAAATCGCTGGCGAGTACCTAAAAAAAGGCCGCTCAGTCTACGTTGAAGGCCGCTTGCGCACACGCAAATGGCAAGGCCAAGACGGTAAAGATAACTACACCACTGAAATCATCGCTGACCAAATGCAAATGTTGGGTGGTCGTGATGGCGGTGGCGCCTACAGCGCACCACAACAGCAACAACAACGTGCAGCGGCTCCCCAACAAGCCCCACGTCAGCAACCCGCGGCTAATCCGTACCAAGCCCCTGTCGATAATCTCGCTGATATAGATGACGATATTCCGTTCTGAGAAACATCTGAGATTAAGGAGCAGTGACTACATTGCTAGTATCGAAACCCTGCTCTTCCGCAAACTCAAGCAATGCTTGAACCTTTGCTTTGTCGCCCTCCTTGTCTCGGGACAAAACCCAGAGATATTCACGATTCGGGGTACCAACTAGTGAATATTGATAATCATCCTGCAACTGAATAATCCAGTAGTCCCCCCAAACCATTGGCAACCAAGATAGCCAACTAGGTGCAAAGCGCACTTCCAACTTAGACGTACTGTCACCACCCGCAAGCCTGCCCTCTCCTATAGCAACCTCAACACTACCGTCTTGTAAACGACACTGGTTAGTTACTTGTAAGACGCTACCACTTTGTAAAACATAGTCCGCTTGGACATCGCCCGCACATTTACTTTGAAAACGATTAGGCAATCTTGCCTGCTCATACCACGTTCCAGCGTACTTACTGAGATCAACATCCTTTTGAACTACTAGATCTGGGTTTGGCTGCGCACAACCTGCTAACAGCATTACTAATAAAACACTGGCGCTTTTCTTCATAAGAGCTCTAGTACCTAAGAC
>SRSN01000346.1 GCA_004791645.1 Alcaligenaceae bacterium 429 | reverse complement strand
ACTTTTATTTTTGTCTAAATTGCACTAAAATCGGCGAAATTTGCTTTATTCTTCGTAATGGTCCATGCTATAGAGTGTTATGGGTTTTAGGGAGAATGGTATGCATGCGTATGAAACACGTATACAAACTGTGGAAGTGCGTGAAGCAGGTAATATGCGATTGCGCACTTTGGCCGACACTCAGCAGTTTCATGATTACAAAGGGATGGCGGCACGTTTGGGTGTTTCGTCGGCTACGTGGCCATTATTTGGTCAGCTTTGGCCTTCCAGTATCCATCTGGCCAACAAAGTTGCTACACGTCCTTTAGATAAAAAACTACGAATACTCGAAATTGGTTGTGGTTTGGGGTTAGCCAGTTTGGTGGCACACCAGCGCGGGCTGCAAATCACAGCGAGTGATACGCACCCGTTAAGCAGTGAGTTTTTACGTCGTAATGTACATTTAAATAAGCTTTTGCCCATGCGCTACAAGTATGGACGTTGGGGCAAAAACTATAATCAGCAAGCCAAAATCTTAGGGCTAGAGGTGTTAGAAAGCCGCTTTGATTTGATTATGGCGAGCGATGTGCTGTATGAGCCAGATATGCCTGGTGATTTGGCAGCATTTATTGACCAGCACAGTGAGCCTAATGCTGAGTTTTGGTTGGTAGATCCTAACCGTGGTTATGCCGGGCGCTTTGGTAAAGCGTTGCAAGAGCATGGCTTTGAGTTGTTGGAAAATACAGAACTTAAAGAAGATCCTAGCGAGCATAATGCTAAGGGGTTTTCTGGGCGCTTCCTACGTTATGGTCGACAAGTAGTGCACCAATAAGTAGAGTGGTAGCGTTAAAAAAACGGCAGGCGAATCGCCTGCCGTTTTTTCGTACTAAGGTTGTGTGCATCAATGGGACTGATTGCGTTCTTCTTCTAGGCTGCGGTTGCGCTGTTCTATGGCTGCGGGGAATAGATCCCAGCAGGCAATAAAAAGTGCGGCGATCAGCGGACCAATCACAAAGCCATTGAGGCCAAAGAGTGACAAGCCGCCTAGCGTAGAAATCAAGATGATGTAGTCAGGAATTTTCGTGTCTTTGCCAACCAAAAGTGGGCGCAGAACGTTATCTACCAAGCCGATGACAAATAAGCCAAATGCTGTCAGAACCGTACCTTCAAATACCTGACCGGTGGCAAAGAAGTAGATGGCCACAGGACCCCAGATTAGGGAAGCGCCTACGGCAGGCAGTAGGGATAGCACGGCCATCAATACACCCCAAAATAGGGATGCTTGAATACCGAGGATGAAGAAGATCAGCCCACCTAATGCCCCCTGAGTAGCAGCCACGGCAAGGTTACCCTTAATGGTGGCACGCACAACAATGGTTAGTTTACGTAGTAGGTGGCTTTTTTGTTCTTCGCTTAGAGGGATCAGGTTGCGGCAATGGCGGCCAAGCATGGCACCGTCACGCAGCAAGAAAAATAGCATGTACAACATAATCCCAAGACTCACCAAAAATTGGAAAGTGTTGGAACCTATACTGAGTGCTTGTCTAGTTAAAAACTGACCAGAACTAATGGCAAATTCAGAAAAGCGCTCGCGCATGCTGTCTATATCACCACCTAAGAGA
>SRSN01000345.1 GCA_004791645.1 Alcaligenaceae bacterium 429 | reverse complement strand
GCTTTAGTGTAGAAGGTATCGCTGTAGGCCTGATCCGCAACACACCCATACACTGATCATTCGTTTCACAGCGATAAAAAAACAGCCCAGTACTAACTGGGCTGTTTTTATTGCAACACTAGATTTAGTGCGTAGTACTCAAACCACCTGCACTGCTAACTGCTTTGTTAGCAACAGCGGCTTCCGCTGCCAATCTGGCAACTTCTTCATCGCTCAATGGCACAGGCATTTTTTCTAACGCCACTTCCAGCACTCTATCAATCCAACGCACTGGAATAATCTCCAAGTGGTTTTTGACGTTGTCTGGAATCTCAGCCAAGTCCTTCACGTTTTGCTCTGGAATCATGACAGTTTTGATACCACCACGCAGCGCTGCCAGCAGTTTCTCTTTCAAACCACCGATTTCCAGCACTTCACCACGCAGTGTGATCTCGCCAGTCATGGCAACATCAGCACGGATAGGAATACCGGTCAACGACGACACAATAGCTGTAGTGATCGCAATACCTGCAGATGGACCATCTTTAGGTGTAGCCCCATCAGGGAAGTGCACGTGCAAGTCACGCTTCTCAAAAGCGGTGTCAGGAATACCCCACTTCTGAGCGCGTGAACGAACTACCGTACGAGCGGCTTCCACCGACTCTTTCATCACGTCACCAATAGAACCAGTACGCTGTACGTTACCTTTACCGGGCATGTCAGCAACTTCGATGGTGAGCAAATCGCCGCCCACTTCAGTCCATGCCAAACCAGTCACTTGGCCTACTTTGTTCTCGGTTTCAGCCACACCAAAGGTATAACGACGCACGCCCAAGAACTCTTCTAAGTTCTCAGAATTCACCACTACAGTTGTTGGTTTAGCATCCGATTTAGCGGCTTCCAAGAACTTACGCACTACCTTGCGGCAGATTTTGCTGATTTCACGTTCTAGCGAACGCACACCAGCTTCGCGCGTGTAGTAGCGAATCATGTCGCGTACAGCGTCTTCAGTGACTTCTAACTCGCCATCTTTAACGCCGTTGTGTTTCACCAGCTTAGGAATCAAGTGGTCAAACGCAATACGTACTTTTTCATCTTCGGTATAACCAGACAAACGAATCACTTCCATACGGTCTAACAGCGCCGGTGGAATATTCAGCGTATTGCTGGTGGCCACGAACATCACGTCGGACAAATCGAAGTCCACTTCCAAGTAGTGATCTTGGAAAGTGTGGTTTTGTTCTGGGTCTAGCACTTCCAACAGGGCCGATGACGGATCGCCACGGAAGTCCATACCCAACTTGTCGATTTCATCCAGCAGGAACAGCGGGTTACGCACCCCTACTTTGGACATGTTCTGCAGCACTTTACCTGGCATGGAGCCAATGTAGGTGCGACGGTGACCGCGAATCTCGGCCTCGTCACGTACACCACCCAGCGCCATACGCACGTACTTACGGTTGGTTGCGCGAGCAATAGACTGACCCAACGAGGTTTTACCCACGCCTGGAGGCCCTACCAAACACAAGATAGGTGATTTCAGTTTGCTCACACGTTGTTGAACAGCCAAGTATTCAACAATGCGTTCTTTCACTTTTTCCAGACCGAAGTGATCGCTATCCGGC
>SRSN01000344.1 GCA_004791645.1 Alcaligenaceae bacterium 429 | reverse complement strand
GTATAAAAGACTAGCGCCACTTTCTCATAAAAATAAAGGGCCACTTATTTCGGTCGGATTAATCCGTTGGCATGCCGGATGTTTTTAAATTATTGTCTTGCGCAAAGCCAACCACAAATTTCCATGCTAGTGGTTCTAGCTCTCTCAGACGTGCATCCACCACCACGCAACGCACCCCATCGATTAAACGAGGTACCACGTAAGGGGAATAGGTTAAGTGTCCGCCAGCTGCGCCTGCTGGTCTGAACTGTGACATCACACCGGCCAAACGCTCTGCCCAATCGCTGGGTCTAAAACGCTGACCTTCATTCGTTGTTCCGTGAATAATAAGCTGGAGTTGCCCTGTCATGCTAATTCAAAATGCCCAATAGCCTTTAGCTTAATCATAAAAAATTTTCGTCATCGGCATTGTATCGCATTGCATGCAACACTACACCTTTATGCACACAATTTCATAAGCCATGGTTTTATGCCTGTCATACACAGCAAATTTTGCTCAATAGTCGCTGACAGGGTAATATGTTTTCTTTTGCCTAGGGTTTTTTATGAGTACCACGGTTCAAGCAGCGCCGATACGGCATTTCCTACAGTTTAGTGATCTGAACAAAGAAGAAATCCTTTATCTTCTGCACCGAGCTCGCGTCATCAAAGACCACTTCAAAAATTACCAGCCCCATCACACACTGCATGACCGCACTCTGGCCATGGTGTTTGAAAAAGCCAGTACACGCACCCGCGTTTCATTTGAAGCCGGCATGTACCAACTAGGTGGCGAAGTCATTAACCTAACAGCCAATGACTCACAACTAGGCCGCTCTGAGCCCATTGAAGATACCGCACGCGTGATTTCACGCATGGTAGATATCGTGATGATCCGTACCTTTGAACAAAGCCGCCTAGAGCGTTTTGCTGAGTTCTCTCGCGTACCCGTGATCAACGGCCTTACCAACGAATTTCACCCCTGCCAGATCTTGGCTGACATCTTTACCTATATCGAACACCGCGGCAGCATTCAAGGCAAAACCGTGGCATGGATAGGCGACGGCAACAACATGGCCTACACCTGGCTGCAAGCTGCTGAACTGCTAGGCTTCAAGCTGCATATTTCCGCACCACAAGGCTACACACTAGACCAAAACCTGATTGGTACCCCAGACCCCGCCGTATTCCAAGAGTTTGCAGACCCTATGCAAGCCTGCAAAGGCGCTGACTTGGTCACCACAGACGTTTGGACCAGCATGGGCTTTGAGGCCGAGAACGAAGAGCGCCGCAAAGCGTTTGCCGACTGGTGCGTAGATAGCGAAATGATGGCCGAAGCTAATGCTGATGCCCTCTTTATGCACTGCTTACCTGCTCACCGTGGCGAAGAAGTTAGCGCTGACGTGATCGATGGCGCCCAAAGCGTAGTATGGGATGAGGCTGAAAACCGCATGCACGTACAAAAAGCATTGATGGAGTTCTTACTTCTAGGGCAACTAGACGATTAAGCACTAGTGCAGGATGCAAAAAAGCCACCCATTGGGTGGCTTTTTTATTACTTAAGCAGTACAGATGGACAACCACTGGCTGCCCATCTCTTGTAATACTTAGTCTTTCAGCTTAGGC
>SRSN01000343.1 GCA_004791645.1 Alcaligenaceae bacterium 429 | reverse complement strand
AGATTATAGAAATAGATAAAGTAACGCATACCCCATCAGGCAGCCGCAGGCCAATGGAGCGTATAGAAGGCATAGGTTTGGCGCTTTTGGGTCTGGCGATGTTGACCCTGTTTTTCTTTCCCGGAACCTTATCGGGGGCATTTGATACCGTACTGACCACAGTCAAACCAGTAGTTGTGGATGTTTTCTTGACGGGGCAAGTGGGTATAGCGGTGATCATCAGTGTGATCATTGGTAGATTGCTTGAGCGTTTAGGTTTTACCGATGCCATGATGCGGGTGTTTATGCCTGGTATGCGTTGGATTGGCATTAATCCCGCGGTGATTATTCCTAGCGTCTACAACATTTTTGGCGATATCAATGCGGCAGGTCGTATTTCTGGCCCGTTATTGCGTCAGGCGGGGGCGACCAAAGATGAGCAAAAAATTGCCGTCGCCACCATGGTGCAATCGCAGCAATCCTTCTCTACCTTTATGTTAGGGATGATGGCGCTGACCTTCGCGGGCGTAAACGTGTTTGCGGTGGTGATGATTGCCATTTTTGGCCCGCTGTTGCTGTCACCACTGATTTTGTCCAAGCTGGTATATCGTGATGTGAAATCGGTAGATTTGCTGACTGCTCCTAAATTCACGCCTGATACTGACTTTGCTCCTATGCTGTTCAAAGCCGCACGTGAGGGTGTGGAACTGCTGTTTTTGATTTTGATTCCAGCTGTGGCATTGGTGTTCTGTGTGATCGGGTTGCTGGATCACATGGGTATCTGGCAGCCGGTGAATGCGTTGTTAGAGCGTGCGATGTTGGCCTTGAATATTCACCCAGAAACAGGGGTGTTAGCCGTGTTGGTTAGCCCAACCTTGGCGATGGGTAAATTGCAGGCGATGGCTAGTGGTTTAGATCCGTCTTTGGTGGTGGGTTCTTTCATTTTGGCATCGTCTGGTTTGCCGCTTTCAGCTGTGTTTGGCCAGATTCCAGTGGTGTGGGCAGAAAGCTCGGATTTAACCGAGAAAGAAGCCATGAAGGCTGCTATTTTGGGTATTGTGATGCGCTTGCTGACCGCTACCGTATTGGCCTTGTTGCTCACGCCATTGATTAGCTAACAATGAATGCTTGAGCATTATTCACATCCAATACACAACAGCCTAGCTACTGCAGCTAGGCTGTTGTGCATAGATTGCCGCAAACGCTTAGGCGGCGTGGCGCTGTATCAGTTGCTGCAGTTGCGTTTGGCTTGCAGCACCAATCATCTTATCGACGACCTGCCCATCTTTAAACAGCAGCACAGTGGGGATACTTTGCACGCGGAACTGGCTCGCCAATTCGGGCACGGCATCAATATCCACTTCTGCGAAGTGTGCTTGCTCGTGTAGTGCCGCTGCCGCTTGTTGATAAATGGGCGCCATCATGCGACAAGGGCCGCACCACTCAGCCCAAAAACGTACGGCATGCAAACCGGGCGTTTGGTTAATGAGTTGATCGAAATTGTTGGTGTTTAAGTCTTGAACCATGATGGCCTACCTTACTCAAAAAGAATGAAGTTCGGACGTTGGCATTGCCGTGTCAGCAGAAGGATCTGCCTTTGTTATCATTCAATAAATTAATTGAATGATAG
>SRSN01000342.1 GCA_004791645.1 Alcaligenaceae bacterium 429 | reverse complement strand
AAAGAGGCCATTGCTGACCTCTTTCTTCTACCTCATGTTTTAGTGGTGGAAACCACCGGCTTCTTGTTCATCCAACGGTTGCGATACCGGGCGTTTGGCGAAGTAGTCCAACGTGCGTTGGAAGTCAGCCAACAACAAATCGGCCAAGTCGCGGCTCACGCCGTGACGTACCAAAATACGCTGTACCACAAGGTCTTCACGGTTGGCGGGCATGGAGTAGGCGGGAACTTGCCAGCCACGACTGCGCAGTCGGTCAGCAAAGTCATACAGCGTGAAATTCACTTTGCCTTTGAACTCTTCTTTAATGGTCCATGACAAGGCAGGAATGCCTTTTTTCATGTCGCCATCAAAAATGATTTTGAAGGGGCCGAATTTCTCAATTTCTTGGGATAGGTATTTAGCTGTGTCGTAGCATGCGGTTTGAATGCGTTTATAGCCTTCTTTGCCCAAACGCAGGAAGTTGTAGTACTGAGCCACGATCTGGCCACCAGGGCGAGAGAAGTTCAGTGCAAAGGTAGGCATATTGCCACCAAGGTAGTTCACGTTAAAGATTAGCTCTTCGGGCAGGCTGGCGGCATCACGCCATACAACCCAACCCACCCCAAGAGGAGCCAAGCCAAATTTGTGACCAGAGGCATTAATGGATTTCACGCGAGGTAGGCGGAAGTCCCACTCGATTTCAGGGGCGCAAAACGGAGCCAAGAAACCACCGCTGGCACCATCAACGTGGATAGGAATATCTAAGCCAGTGTCTTTTTGCAGTTTATCCAGCGCATCGCTTACAGCTTTAACAGGCTCGTAATCGCATGTGAAGGTAACGCCCATGGTGGGTACAACGCCGATGGTGTTTTCGTCTACGCGTTTTAATACCTCTTCAGGCGACATGATTAGTCTGTCGCCTTCCAATGGGATTTCACGCAGTTCTACATCGAAGTAGCGCGCAAATTTGTGCCAGCAAATCTGTACAGGGCCGCAAATTAGGTTAGGTTTATCGGTAGGTTTACCGGCGGCTTGCATCTTTTTGCGCCAGCTCCATTTCAGCGCTAAGCCACCCAGCATTGCCGCTTCAGAAGAACCCGTAGTAGAGCACCCCATGGTGTTGGCTGCATCCGGAGAGTTCCATAAATCTGCAATCATGTGCACGCAACGTGACTCGATTTCAGCCGTTTGTGGGTACTCATCCTTGTCGATCATGTTTTTGTCTATGGACTCATCCATAAGACGGCGGGCTTCATCATCTACCCATGTTTGGCAAAAGGTGGCCAAGTTTTGGCGCGAATTACCATCCATCATTAATTCGTCGTGTACCACTTGGTAGGCGTGACGTGGGTCATGCTCACCCTCAGGCATTTTGTACTTGGGCATGACTACCGATAGATCGTTGGATGCATATACATCGTCGTACATACGATCGCGGATATCATCTTTGGAGTGCAGAGCCATTTCTATAACCTCATTGAAAGAAAAGGGTTGAGCCAAATTTCGGCCTGAAACAACATCGTTGATACGAGTTAATCGTGAAGTGGCTTATTTGGTTTTTATTGGAAATTTTTAGTGCTGCAGCAATTACTTGATGATGTGAGGATTCTAGATGGCTTTACTCATCTAGTTATGTAACTAATTAATTC
>SRSN01000341.1 GCA_004791645.1 Alcaligenaceae bacterium 429 | reverse complement strand
CCATTCGGTTAGACAGTCGTAGTTTGCCTCTGAATGTGGATGTAAGCCGCTTGTCGCAAACAGACTTGTACCCCACCAAGGGGGCATTGGTATTGGCAGAGTTCCAGACCACCAAAGGCTACAAAATCATGCTGCTGTTTGGTAACCAGGATATCCCATCTGGCGCACGCGCCTACTTGGAAGATGAGTTGGGTCAATATTTCACGGTAGGGGCGTTTAACCAGTTGTACATGGTGTCGCCCACGCCTGCCGGCAAGCTTGCTATTTTCTGGCCAGAAGGCGAGGCTTGGCAGCAGTGTTTTGTGGACTTTGACGTGTCCAATACTGAAACCCATAACGACATACACTTAATTACAGCAGATTGTCAGTCTGAGTAGGCGGCAGTTCTTCTAGTTGCCAGCCTATGTCGGTAGCGTTAAGAGCATGCGTCAAGGCTAATTGGTCTAGAAAATGGCTGTCGTGAGACACCACCATAAGGCTGCCTTGGTAGTGGCGCAGCATGTGTTCTAAAGCATGTAGAGCGGGTAAGTCTAAGTGGTTACTGGGTTCGTCTAATAGTAGAAGGTGAGGCGGTTCATCGGCATAGAGTAGGCACGCTAACGCGGCTTTAATGCGTTCACCACCACTGAGTTGCGCGGTGGGTAGTAGGATGCGTTGGCTATCTAAACCTAAATGCACCAACCGAGTACGTAAGTTGCCTTCGGCGGTTTTGGGGGCTGCATCACGCAGTTGTTCTAGGACGGTACGTTGTGGATCCAGGGTGTGCAGGTGTTGATCCAAATAGGCAAAAGGCACATTGACTTGCCTAGCACCAGATAATGGCTCAACGTGCCCGGCAATGACTTTTAATAGGGTGGATTTTCCACAACCATTCGGGCCATGAACGGCTACGCGCTGGCGACCATAGAGTGTAAAGGTGATGGACCGCAGTGCTCGGTCACCATGAGGCAACACGATTTCTTCTAATACCACGGCACGTTGTTGTGTGGGTGGTGCCCCATGCACTGCGTGTATGGCCGTGATGCTTTCTTGGGTTAATTGCTGCTGTGCCTGCTGTAATTGTTGACCAAGCTGCTGCAGCCGGGTGGCCTGTTGTTGATGAATGCGGCCAGCCGAGCTTTCACTGCGTTCCTTTTGTCTATCCAGCAATATTTTGGCTTGATTGGCTTCTTTGCCGTGTTTGGTGCCTTGAGCCTGCCTTTTGGTTTGGCGCTCTTGCAGCATTTGCAGGCGTTTATGCTCTTGTTTCTGGGTGTGTTGCAGGTGTTCCAATGCCTGTGTGGCTGCAGCGTGAGCAATGGCTTTTTGTTCGATGTAGAACTGGTAATTACCGCCATAACTCTGGATGCCAGTAGGGGTGAGCTCGATAATATGCTCTACCGTACTGAGTAGAGCTCTATCGTGACTAATTAACAGCAAGCCGTTGGGCCACTGTTGTAGCTGCTGTTGTAAGGCTGCGCGGCTGCGGCTGTCCAAGTGATTGGTAGGCTCATCCAAAATGAGCAAATCTACGTTGCTCAGTAGGGCACCGGCCAGTGCTAAGCGCATACACTCACCGCCACTAAGTTGCTGTGCCGGTGTGTGGGCGTTCAGGCGACCAAGTCCAGTGTTGTCTAGCGCTTGTTGCAACTGTTGGCGTACATCCCAACGGTCAGCCAGCACATCAAAGTGTAGG
>SRSN01000340.1 GCA_004791645.1 Alcaligenaceae bacterium 429 | reverse complement strand
GTCTCATACAGCAAGCGCTACTCTCTAATCACGACATACTCAAAGCCGAAGCCAGACTGCGCAAGGCTAGAGCCTTGCTAGATCAGCAAGACAGCGAACGCTGGCCACAAATTACTGGCAGTGCCAGCCAAACACGACAAAGTCAGCAGGTCAGCATAGACCCCAACCGACGTGAAGTAGGCGAACCGCGTCAGGTAGGCATGCAAGTACAATGGGAAATAGACCTATTTGGTAGGCTACAGCGCCTAAGCGAGGCCGCTGCCGCTGATGCTGAAGCCTCCAGTGCTGACGTGACACAAATGCAGCAGCTTATTGCCGCCACGGTGGCCGATGCGTATTTCTCGTACCGTCACCTGCAAAGACAGGTAGCACTGAAAGAACAGCAAATACAAAGCTGGACAGCTACCGTCAAACAATTGCAAGCCGAACACCGCGCTGGCTCTGGTCTACCGGAGGACAGCGAAGACGCCCAGGCCCGTTTGCAACATCAGTATCAAGAGTATGAAGCCCTAGCTCTGGATGCGCAGCAACAACTACTCACGCTCAATACATTACTGGGATTAGCACCTGATGAGAACCTACCTTTGCAACCCGAGCAAGGTTCTACCCCCGAGGTCAAATCGTTGCCGCTTGCGCAAGTAAACGAATGGATTCAACAGCGCCCCGATGTACGCCGCGCTGAAGCCCAACTGCAAGCTTCTACTGCCCACATCGGCGCTGCCACAGCAAACCTGTATCCTCGCCTTAGTATCAGTAGCTTTTTAGGCTTCTTTTCACTGGGCACTCAGGGCCTGAACTCTGCTACACAAGCGTATTCGGCTCAAGGGCTGCTGCAATGGCCGGCGGTAAATCTGTCCTCTGCACGAGCACAATTACGTGCTGCTGAGGCGGATGGCGACTATGCATTGGTAAGTTACCATCAGCAAATACTCACGGCCCAGCAAGAAGTGCAAAGTGCCATCCTAAATATCACTGAGCACCAAAAGCAACTACAGCGACTGCTACAAGCCAGCATGCACATACAGCGTGCCGCCGACATTGCTCAAAAACGGCACACCGCGGGTGCTGGTAGTTACCTTTACGTTTTGGAAACTCAACGTACACTGTACGACATAGAGCAGCAACTACGACAAGAGGAGTTCACGGCCCAGCGCTATGTAGTCCAACTCTATAAAACCCTGGGCTGGTGGGGAAAAGATGACTGATATCTAATTACAGATAATTCAAGCGCAGACACCAGGATTCAGGTTATCGTTAGCACACTTCACGGATTTCTTATTGCGTATTGCTTCCATGAAAATTGAAACGGCTCTTTATTTCCGCAGCTTCCTGGTGTTGCTTGCTTTCGTCAGCCTAACCTTTGTTTGGCTACTATTGCCGTTCTACGGAGCGGTGTTTTGGGGCGTAGTCTTAGCAATTATTTTTGCTCCTCTACAACGCCGTATTTTGACGGCAATGAATGGTAGAAAAACACTGGCTGCATTAACAGCCTTAGTGATCATCATTTTGATCGTCATTATCCCCGTCATTTTGGTAGCTGGTGCGCTGATCCAAGAAATGGTCTCGCTCTACAAAATGATGGAAGGCGGTCAACTCAACCTCGGTAACTACCTAGATCAAATCCTGCGTGTGATGCCTCAAAGCGTACATGATGTTGCTAACCGTCTCTTAGGTGGTGATATAGAC
>SRSN01000339.1 GCA_004791645.1 Alcaligenaceae bacterium 429 | reverse complement strand
AAATATGAGTCTTGCTTATAAAAAAAGGGGGGCTAGGTACTGTACGGTTCATCCTTTTGTGATTTGTCATGATGCAGGCAAGAATTTAGTCCAATAGCGCCGGCTGGGCTTTAACGCCTCTACAGATTAGGTATCATAAGAGGAAGGCTAATACTTTAGCTTTATCAGTCAGCTCTATTATCTGTGCGTGGCTCACATGTATAGGGTGATGATTAGTACAGGAGAGGAGTTATGGACAAGCATGAAGACAGACAGCTAGAAACCGCTCTATTAGGAGGTGGGTGCTTCTGGTGTCTGGAGCCGGCATTTACGCAGTTAGATGGTGTTGAGCAAGTGTTGCCAGGTTATGCGGGCGGCAAACTGGAAAATCCTAGCTATGAAGAAGTCTGCGCAGGGCATACAGGCCATATTGAAGTGGTGCAAATCCGCTTTGATCCACAGCGTATAGATTTTGAGGAATTGTTGGCGGTGTTTTTCGCCATACACGATCCCACCACGCTAGATAGACAAGGTAATGATGTGGGGGCGCAGTATGCGTCGGTGATTTTTTACCAATCCCAGCAGCAGCGTCATCAGGCTGAGGCAATGATTCAGAAAGTAACGCAGCTATTATCCACACCTGTGGTCACACAGTTGCGTCCTGCTAGCCGTTTTTGGTCGGCAGAAATGGTGCATCATGAATATTACGAACGAAATCCACAGCAGGGTTATTGCCGAGTCATTATCGAGCCTAAGCTGCGTAAGTTCCGAGAGCAGTTCCGAGGCCGACTGAAAAAAGCCTAATGTAGATAAGTATGCACGCGTAATGTGAGCCGCTGGGTTGGTGCGGTGCGTTGTGCGTTTGAGATGAAGTGGTGATCAAAAAAGGGGCTCTATATATAGAGCCCCTTTTTATATGGGAAAAATGTACTGTGTTGTTGTGCTTATGAGTAGTGGGAGGTATGACGAAAGCGCACGGCTGGCTTTGCTGATGTGGATGATGTGTAGAGTGTCATTGTTCTATCTATATAGAGAGGTCTTGAAACGAGGCTTTCAATGGTGGATGAGCGTGAAGGGAGTGTCTCTATATAGTTAGTAGGTTAGTGTTTCACTAGCATTCGGTTTGTGGAGGGATGGGTTGCTTGTGTTGTGTTGTGTTGTGTTGTGTTGTGTTGTGTTGTGTTGTGTTGATCTACTTGGTCACTACACAGCAAGTGATTCTCTGCATCATCATCATCATCATCTTCTTCTTCTTCTTCTTCTTCTTCTTCTTCTTCTTCTTCTTCGGTCAGTCAGTCAGTCAGTCAGTCAGTCAGTCAGTCAGTCAGTCAGTCAGTCAGTCAGTCAGTCAGGAAACAGGGCTTGGTAAATGATCTTTTTCTAAGCGTTTGAGATCAGTAGATCGCGTAAAGCGTATGGCTGCTCCATATATAGTGGCGCGAATATGGTTAGGGGAAGAGGCGGGGATGGCAGGGCTTTTGTTTTTTGGGGTTGGCTCGATACCGTTTGCCTGTGCTGTTGCCTAAAAAGAATGTAGTGGTCTCAAGGGAAGAGGTGCGTGGGCGTGAAAAGGAGGGTGTGTGATACGCGCTCTATAGATAGAGCATGCTGATTCTTGTGATGTATGAGCAGAGGTTGCAGCAGATCTATGCCGTAAGTAATGTAAGGTTGAGTGAAGTTGCAGCTGTTGGTCATCCTGCTGTCTGTATATGAGCA
>SRSN01000338.1 GCA_004791645.1 Alcaligenaceae bacterium 429 | reverse complement strand
TTTGTGCATTTTCCATGCGAGTTAGCCAGTAGCCATTGATGTAGCCCAGCGGCTGGTAATCAATTTTGTTTTTGAAGTCGGTATGGAAGTACGTTGCTTCAGCGGCCCAACCTTCGTAGTCGTAGCCAATGTTCAGCTCATAGTTGGTGCTGGTTTCGGGTGACAGGTTGGCATTACCAATCATGTAGCAACCGCGGGATCCATCAGCGTTGGTGCTGCTGGAGTTCCAGCCCATACCGGCTAAGCCTCGGCAACCGTTACCACCAGATTGCGTGGCGGCATTCGGAGAGCTTTCTTTCAGGTTGGGGGCGCGGAAGCCTCGGGATACACCACCTTTAACAGTCCAGTTAGAGGTTGGGTGATACACCAGATAACCACGAGGAGACCAGTGCGAGCCGAACTTGGAGTCATGGTCTAGACGTAAGCCCATGGTCATAGTCAGGTTATCTAACAAGTACGATTGGCTTTCAGCAAAGGCAGACCAGTTGTTGCGATTGAGTTTTGATGAGCTATTTGTGACTACACCGCTAGAGCCACCAATAGTATCGGCGTTATCCAACTCTTCGCGTTTCCACTGGAAGCCAGTAGTGAGTAGGCCATCTACGCCCAGCGTGTAGGGAATATCCACGCTGCCATCAAAAACAGTTTCGCTGGAGTTGCTGCCTACCGAGCTACCTTTGTTTTCGTATTTATTGTGATAGAGGTTCAGTTTGGACGAGTACTGACCATAGGTGCCGTTGTGACTCAAGCCGTAGTAAGTGTGTACCAGTTTGGATGAGCCCCATGCGCTCACTACGGGGTTGCCATTGGCATTGGTTTCGGAGGAAGCCAGTGAGCGCTGTACGCCTTGTGCTGCTTCAACAGAGATGGACTGGTTTGCAGTGATGTCCCAGTTCAACAATACGTTGGCATTTTGTTTACGGCTACCAGAAGAACCGCCTGCCAGATCATCGGCCGAACGACGAGACACACTACCGCCCACACGTAGGCCCAGATTTTCACTGATAGGGCCGCTTAAGTTCATGCCCAGTTTGAACTCATCACCACGTTTGGAACTGTCGGGTTTGCTGTAGTCGCTAGAAGCACTACCGCTCCATACTTTAGAGGTTTTTCTGGTAATGATATTGATCACACCACCCATCGCATCTGAACCGTATAGCGATGACATAGGGCCACGCACCACTTCGATGCGCTCAATCATTTCGGGGGTGATCCAGTCTATATCTTGCTGGCCTAAGTCTGGACGATAGTTGGTATGGGCAGAAGAACCTTGGCGCTTACCATCCACCAGAATTAGGGTGTAGGCCTCAGGTAGGCCGCGCAATTTGATCTTGGATTGTGCGCCAGTAGAGGCATAGCCGCCAGTCACGCCGGGTAGGGTGCTCAGTATTTCAGCGAGTGACGAAACAGGCTTGCGCTCGATTTCCTCGCGGGTAATCACGCTGATGCTGGCTGGGGCATCTTTGATATCAACGTCGGTACCTGTGGCTGTCACCACAATGTTGTTCAACTGGCTGACGGTTGCTTCCTGCTGAGTCGCTTCGGTTTCTGTTGCCACTGTTTGGGCATAGAGCTGAGTGGTGCTTAATGCAGTGGCCCCCAATAGGGCGAAACGAAGCAGTTGCCTCACGGTGTTGGGTGTGAGGGCAAGGGTAGGGTGTGACATTTGATTAACTTCCCTGTTGATAGATTTCTGTATTAATTTGTGACACAGATTCTATTAACATGAAAATACAAATGCAAATCGTTTTCATTCAGAGTTGTTTTTTATCTCCTTTGAAGAAAGAGGGGTATCGTAGCTTTTCCACTACTAATT
>SRSN01000033.1 GCA_004791645.1 Alcaligenaceae bacterium 429 | reverse complement strand
AAGGGATGTCCATTTTCATGGTGGATTTGCGTGACGCCATCGGTAAAGGCTTGGATGTACGGCCTATTCCTAACTTGGTGAATCACGAAACCGGCAGTCTGCTGCGTGCCTCTGCGCGTTTACACATTGCCCAACCAGCGTTGGGACAACAAATTTCGGCACTGGAAAATGAACTGGGTGTGAAACTGTTTGAACGCTCTAATCGGGGCATGATTCAAACAGAGGCCGGACGCACCTTCCTTGAACATGCTCGTGTGGTACTGGCTGATGCCGAACGCGCCAAACAAGCCGTGCGTTTTTCCAGCACTACCCCTAGCGGTGAAGTCGCTATAGGCTTACCCACTAGCATTGCCCTCAGCACCACGCTTCCCATACTCAGCGCGTGCCGCCAACAGTTTCCCAATGTGCGGCTCAAAATTGTGGAAGCGTATAGCGGTTTTATTCAAGAATGGCTGCATTCAGGTCGCTTAGATATTGCTCTACTTTTTGGCGCTGAACCCGAACCCGGACTCAACAAACGTGCCCTGCTGGACGACAGCCTAGTCTTTGTGTCCAGCACTCAACAGCCTTTGGCGGACAACCTCAGTTTGGCCGATATCAGCAGCCTCCCGCTCGTATTGCCGGGCCAAGAGCATGGTTTGCGGCGCATTATTGACGACGCCTGCGCGACCCAAAAACTCACGCTAGATGTAGTGGCCGAAATCGAATCCTTGGGCAGCGTGAAACGTGCCACCCAAGCTGGGCTAGGCAGCACCATTTTGCCGCAAGTCTGTATTTTGGAAGAGGTTGCCAACGGCACCTTGCATAGCGCCCACATAGATGGGGGCAATTTATCCAGACGCGTGGTGTGTGCCACCAGTTTGACGCGTCCAGGTTCTACCGCCATTGCTGCCGTAGAAGCCTTAATTTTAGATGTCATCTCTCAGATGGTTAGCAGCGGCATCTGGCCCGCTCGCTGGATTGACGAAGCGCTCTAAACCTAGCTTCCAGCCCTTTTTCTCCTTGTTTTTGTACTGCATCTGATCATGCGGCGGTGTACGCATGTTTCGTGATAACCCTTATTGCCGGGCAAAACATTGTTGAACAATAATTAAATTGTTCAACAATTATTAGCAGCACAAAAGCCACCAAACCCACAAGGAGACTCCATGAAAAAGCCACATCAGCGCACGCCTTTACGCGCATTCACACACGCTCTAACCAGCCCACTAACGTGGTTGGGTTGCAGCGCCATCTTGGCATTTAGCCCACTCGCCTCTGCCTCTACCGACACACCTCCTACCGTGCAATCTGGTGTGCTGACTATTGCTTCTGACTTAACCTACCCACCCTACGCTTACTTCCAAGACAAAGTCCCTTCTGGTTTTGATGCGGACTTCAGCCGCTTAATGGCCAAGCACCTGAGCTTGGATGCCAACATCGTAGACACTCGGTTTGCTGATTTAGTGGTGGGGCTACGCGCTAACCGTGTTGATGTGGTGGCCTCGGCGCTGTACATGACACCCGAACGCGCCAAGCTAATCAGCTATGTGCCGTATCTAAAAACAGGTTCGTCACTCATCGCCTTGAGCAAAAGCACTCAGCGCCCCCAAAACCCTGAAATGCTATGCGGCCTAAAAGTCAGCACCATCAAAGCGGCATCGTGGACACCTAAGCTAGAGCGTGTATCGCAATCCTATTGCCAAGCACAAGGCAAGCCCGCCATCACCGTATTGGAATTCCCTACTTCGCCTGAAGCCTTGATGGCTCTACGTTCCAGCGCTGCCGACGTGATGATGGAAGACTCCGCCGTGGCTCACCAGTTGGTGCAAACAATGAAAGGCGAGTTGGAAGTCACATCCCCCGAGCTGCTCTACACCATCGTGATTGCCCTAGGCGTTAACCAACGCAACCCTGAGCTTTCCGAAGCCTTAACACAAGCCCTACAACGCGCCACAGAAAGTGGTGAGTACGCCCAACTGCTGGAGCAATACGGTCTCGCCGCCCCCACACAGGCCGACATAGAAAGCTCTCTAGCTACACAGCCACAATAAGAATCGGAGTATCAGGTAATGGAATTTGATTGGTCGTATGCGTATAGCCTACTTTTTGATCATGACTTTTGGCTCGCCTGCTGGACAGTCGCCAAACTGGGCTTTTTGTCCTGGTTACTGGCGGGCGGCTTAGGCTTCTTTCTGGCTCTGGCAAAACAGTCCAGCATTCGGCCCATCAATTGGCTATCTAGACTCTACATCTGGTTCTTCCGCAGTTTGCCGCTGTTGGTACTGCTGATGTTCATCTACAACCTGCCGCAGGTGTTCCCCGCCTCGGCCAGCGTGCTCACCGAGGCTTTTTATGCTGGTTTGATTTCGCTAGTGTTAAGTGAAGCCGCCTACATGGCCGAAATTCACCGAGGCGGCATTCTGGCGGTACCCCGTGGTCAATACGAGGCCGGTAAAGCCTTGGGACTACGTTATGCAGGTATTCAGCGCTTGATCATCATCCCTCAAGCCATCCGTATCGCCTTGCCTACGCTGAGCAACGAATTCATCACCATCGTGAAATTGACCTCGCTGGTATCGGTGATTTCATTAACGGAAATCTTGTTGGTAGGCCAACGTCTGTACACACATAACTTCCTGATCTTTGAAACCATGCTAGCCGTCGCCTTCTATTACGTGCTGATGGTGACGATTTTCGACAAAGCATTGGGTTGGTTAGAGCAATACCTAGACGTCAGCAAACGCAAACCCACGGTCTACCGTTTAAGCAGTGCCGAGCAAGCGGCTATTCAAAAGGCTCCCGCTGCCACCGAGAAAACGGCCTCTACCACAGCAGATTCCGCACCTGCTCTGGAAGTTCGCCACCTGAACAAGTTCTATGGCGATCATCATGCGCTGAAAGACATCAATCTGAGTGTGCGTAGCGGTGATGTGATTTCTATCATTGGCCCGTCAGGCTCCGGTAAAACCTCGCTAATACGTACGTTAAATGGCTTAGAAGCTTTTTCAGACGGTAGCGTGTGGATTCACGGCCAGCATTTCTTAGGCACACAAAACGGCCAAAGCCTAACTGCCCCCCATCCTGAGCTTATTCTGGATATAGGCATGGTGTTCCAAAGCTTTAACTTGTTCCCACACCGCACCGTGCTGGACAACGTCACGCTAGCCCTGAGCTATCACAACCGTGGTACCGCCTCGTCACGTCGTATTGAAGCGCTCACCCAGCTGTCCCGCGTGGGCATGGTAGAACACGCCAACAAATACCCGCACCAGCTTTCCGGTGGACAACAACAGCGTGTCGCCATTGCCCGTGCCTTGGCCATGCACCCTTCCATCATGCTGTTTGATGAGCCTACTTCAGCGTTGGACCCTGAGTTGGTCAACGAAGTGCTGCGTGTCTTGGAATCCTTAGCTGCCGAAGGCATGACCATGCTGATTGTGACCCACGAAATGCGCTTTGCCTTCAACGTCTCTAATCGCGTCGTTTTCATGGAAAACGGAGCCATCTTGCACGATGAATCCCCCACCGATTTGCGCCAATCCAGTGATACGCGCGTCAGTGAATTTCTGAGCCAACTGAATCACTAATCGCATCATGAGTACCGAAACCGTTTCTACCGCTTCGTGCTTGCATCGTATTGACGCTGCGTCTAGTGAGGCCGCTCTCGCCCTAACAGTCATAGACAGGCAAGCCAGCACCCGCACCGCTGGCCCGCTAGCAGGCTGGAACTTGAGCATCAAAGCCAATATAGATGTGGCGGGCTGGGTGAGTCATGCTGGTTCTGCCGCCTTCTTACAGCGCCCTGCTGCCACACACGATGCAGCCCTTGTGCAGCAGTTGCGGCAACAAGGCGCCACGATTCTGGCACAAAGTAACATGACGGAATTTGCCTATGGTGCATTGGGCTTAAACCACCTCTTTGGCACACCACGTAATCCGCGTTACCCCCATGAAGAACGTGTGCCCGGCGGCTCCAGCTCAGGAGCTGCGGTGTCTGTGGCCTTAGGCTTTAGCGATGCCGCCTTGTGTACAGACACCAGTGGCTCGGCCCGTATCCCTGCTGCATTTTGTGGCGTGGTAGGGTTCATTCCCACCAAAGGCTTGCTGCCCGAAGACGGGATCTTCCCGCTTTCGCCCAGCTTTGATGTACCGGGCTTCATCGCTCCTAACGTCACACGCTGTGCTCAACTTTTCAATGCCTTACACCCCACAACACAACCCGCCACCTCACCCTCTCAGCCTTGGACGCTGTTAGTTCCCACTGAGTTAGATAGCTTGAATCTGGATGACGATGTAGTTCAGCAATTTCATGCTGCCTGCAATGCGTTAGAACAAGCTGGTGCAACGTTGGTGAAAGCAAGTTTTCCAGCATTGATCACGGCCGGTGCAACGGCGGCAGAAGGCGGCATGATTAGCGCCGAAGCCTACAGCATTCACCAGCGCTGGCTTGAAAACCATGGCGAGCAATACGACCCACTCATACGTCAGCGCATTACCGCTGGTGCCGCGTTGCCTGCATGGCGCTACGCGCACGCACGTCAACAACTACACGAGCAAACACGCGCAGCGCTACATCAACTCGCACTTGTAGATGCCGTACTGACACCTACCTGCCCCATGTTGGCTCCCGCACTCGCCCCACTACATGACAGCGAGCACTATCTGGCCACCAACCGTCGCTCGTTCTTGCTCACTGAATTTGCTAATCGCTTGAATCTCCCCAGCCTTAGCTTGCCTTATACCCCCGCCAATACGCACAGCATTGGCTTATTACTGACTGCCAAACCCCACAACGAGCCTAGGCTTCTTGCTCTAGCCCAGTGGATAGAAACCCTTTTACTTGCCAAGGAGCAACACCATGATTGTGATTAATGCCAAACAACTGCGCGGTACCCCTAGAGACGCAAGCGGCCCAGGCTGGCAAAGCGTGCGCATGATTGTCAAAGACGATGGCATGGGCTATTCCGTACACGAAACGCGCATCACAGAAGGTGCCGAGCTAGAGCTGGAATACAAAAACCACTTCGAGACCAACTACTGCGTATCCGGCGAAGGTGAAGTCAAAGACCTGAACACCGGCAAAACCTACCCCATCAAAGCAGGCGATATTTATGCATTAAACCTGAATGACCCGCACATTCTGCGCGCCATTAAAGGTGACCTGCATTTGCTGTGTGTGTTTAATCCACCGCTCAACGGTGATGAAACCCATAACGCTGATGGCAGCTACGACGTGCGCGACTAATCGCTCCCACGTTTTCTGCTGTTTTTTACACATCATCTTTAGAGGTATCACATGGGAAATTATCCTGCCGCCTACCAGTCTACTCAGGGCTCCGCCCTCTCCGTGGACAAAGCGTTCTACAGTCGTCTTATAGAACGCCCAGAAACGCGCACCTTAGTGGACAAATTTGTAGTGCCCATCCGCAGCGGTAAAGCATGGGAAGTACCAGCAGGCCACGTCTGCCGCATTGTCACCATTGAAGGCCCTCAAGTAGCCGACCTGAACATGTGGAATAGGCACGACCCGCGTGAACGCATGTGGGCATCCCGTACACGTCAGCTACAAGCAGCGCACGTTAGCGTCCATGATCGTCTGTGGTCTACGCTGCCCTTCCTACGCCCTATGGCCACTATTACTGACGACACCCTTGCCGACTACGGTATTGATGGTGATGGTGGTCGCATGCATGATTTACTGGGCACACGTTGCGATCCTTACGTCAATCACCTGCTCACAGGTGAAGATTTCCATTTCCACTGTCACTCTAATCTGACACGCGCGGTTGCTCCCTACGGCTTAACGGAATTCGACGTACACGACGTCTTAAATGTGTTTCAATGCACAGGCTTAAATGATGACGATCAGTATTTCATGAAGGCTTGCCCAGCTCAAAAAGGCGACTACTTCGAGTATTTTGCCGAAATAGACTTGCTGTGTGCATTATCTACCTGCCCTGGCGGTGATTTATCCGTACCATTATGGGGGCCAGATGCTCGCGACCCTATTGATGTTTGTCGTCCATTAGGTGTAGAAGTATATGCGTTGGCACCCGAATTACTGGAAGGTTGGTCACAACCAGAACGCGCCCGTTACCACGGCCACCACGGCATGAACCCTGAACTCGTTCAATGGAGATGAGTCATTGAAAACCAAAATCGATGTGGAAAATCTATCTATTGTTGATGTCATTGGCCACAAGCTACGCAATGCCATTATCGAAGGTAAGTTAGCCCCCGGAGAGCAATTGATAGAAGTGGATCTCGCACAAACCTACGATGCTTCACGCAATAGCATCCGCGAGGTGCTGCATCTGCTAGTACGCGATGGCTTGGCCACATCGATTCGTCACCGTGGCGTCTTTGTACGCAAGTTTCACGTTGATGATCTGCAAGACTTATACACTGCACGCCGTACCTTGGAGCTGCACGCCGTGCGCTCCTCTCCGCCACCTTCCCGCTCCTTGCTCAACAAGATGGCCAGAAACAATAAGCAAGCCGAACGCGCCTTGGCTAAAGAGCAATGGCAAGAAGTAGGATCGCTCAGTTTGATGTTTCACCAACTGGTGGTGTCTATGTTGGGCAGCAAACTACTAGATGAATTTTTTCTGACCCTCTGTGCGCAGTTGCGTTTGGTATTCTTTGCTGGTCCAGATGAAAAGATCGTTCAAGCCCCGCTGTGGATAGATTGGGAACGCCGTATACATCAACACTTATGCGACGGTGACATCGCCCAAGCCGAATACGAATTAGCACAGTACTTAGATGCCTCTGAAACAGCACTCAGCAAAGTCGTCAGTACATACCAAAACTCTGGTCTGAAATAAGTGTGGCATTTACCTGTTATTACAGCCTTTTGCCGTGTATGACAGACTTTACTGATATAGTTTTCAACAGGACTAACCCACGCAAATGTAAAACGAGGGAAAAACCATACGAAGCAGCTAATTTGGTCGCGATTTAACGAAAAAAACAGTCTATTTTCGTCTATATCCCCGTGCTAACTAGCCTGCTTGACCCGTATCAATCTCTTTTTTACCTATAGTGGCAAAATGTGTTTTAAGCCCATTGTTTTTTCATCAAGGTATTTCAACATATGAAAACTGTACTATTACCCTACGACGGTTCCGACACCGCCAAACGTGCTCTGCAATATCTGATTGATCTGTCCAAGGATTATTCTGGCTTCTCAGTGCATGTACTGAATGTGCAGTTTGATCCGCAAATTTATGGCCGCAGCTACACAGCCTTCATTGGCGACGCGCTGAAGCAACTGCGTGAAGACACACACAAATACGCTATTGATATGGCCGAGCAAGCCGCTGCACTGCTGCGCGAAGCTGGCATCAACACTACCGCTCACGCTTCTGTAGATACCGATATCGCATTTGCTGTGAACGAACTGATCAAATCCCAGAAATGTGACTCCATCGTCATGGGCACACGCGGTATGAGCGGCTTGGGTAATCTGTTCTTGGGCTCGGTAGCCACTCGCATCATTCATCAAGTAGACATCCCTGTCACTCTGATCAAGTAAGCGGGTACTCACCTACAAAAACAGGCGCTTTACGCGCCTGTTTTTTTATTGCCTATTACCTACGTATTACATACGCCCCATCACATCTGTTGCAGGGTTACGTTTGTGCCAGTAGGCCAAAAAGATATGCGCGAAGATCGCGATGAACAACACAATGCCCAGATTACCGTGCCAGTTGTTCCCTAGCGCCACCATCCACTCTACTTTTTGCTCGCTGGCTTGTGTGATAGGAATACCGAAGTAGTTGAAGGCACGTCCCGACCCATATTGGCGGAACAAAGCCATACAGGGTACTGCCAACATAAACACGTACAGCACTCGATGCCCCCACAAAGCGAAGGTGCTAACTGCTGCTGGCGATTCTTCACGCATCTTCCACGCCCAGATCACACGTATCCACCACAACAGGAACAGCGTAAAACCTATTAAACGATGCCAAGGCCATAAAGCATCTGACAACGGGGTTTCATCTGCAAATCGTCGTGTCAGAATCGTCACCAGCATGACACCAAAACCTACCGCCATTAACCAATGCAAAAACCGGCTTACTCCATCGTACCGTGCTTGCGAATTGGAAAAAGAACGCATGACCGCCTCCTTTATCTAAACGTCAGGGAACAGGATGAGTGGGAGCCTGATGCGTCCACTCTCGCCACATGGCTACCAACAATGCCATTAAAACCGGGCCTATAAACAACCCTACAAAGCCCATAGTCTGTACACCACCTACCAATCCGAAGAAAGTAGGCAAAAACGGAAGTTTCACCGGACCACCCACCAAACGTGGGCGCAGCGTTTTGTCTACGATGAAGAGCTCTATTGCTCCCCACAAAAACAACCCTACACCAGCACCTACGCTACCTGACCCTACTAGGTACAGCGAGATCAGCGTAAAGGACAAAGGTGCACCACCCGGTATCAATGCCATGAAGCCTGTTACCACCCCCAGCAATGCGGGAGACGGCACACCTGCTATCCAATAGGCAATACCCAGCACAATCCCCTCGCCCAATGCGATTAAGCCCATACCGGTTACGGTGGAGTTCACCGTTGCTGGTACAACGCGAGAAAATCGCTGCCACCGCTCAGGTAAAATGCGCTCGCCGATGACATCCAGTTGAGACAATATATGATCGCCGTCTTTATAGATGAAAAATAAGGTAATCAGCAGAAACAGCAGCGTGAGCATCAGGTGGAAAACGTTACCTGTTGCCGACAGCACCATACGGTAAATATTGCCTAAATGCTGGCCACTGACCATTTCCACCATGGCGCCTAAAGCATGTGGCTCGCCTAGGTACAAAGTCCAATACTCTGACAAGCGCTGGCCCACCATCGGCAATGCACGAATCCAATCGGGTACCGGCATCCCATCTCGGTTAGCCTCTAATACCCACGCAATAAAACTGCTTGCTTCTTTAATAGCAAAGGACAACGCCAGCGATATGGGTACAACCACCACCACAATCACGACTAATAGTGCCAAAGTGGCCGCCAAGGTATTACGGTTATTACAGTACGACAATAAGCGTCTATACAGAGGCCAACTTGCCAAGCCTATGATCAGCGCCGCCAATACGGGCACCAAAAAGCCATGCAAGAAATACAAACCGGCCAAGACAATAAGTAGCAATAACCAACGGGCAATCAGGTGAGCCGGTAAAACAGGTTGCATAGGAAGCGCTTCCGTTAGTAAGAATCAAGCAGTAAAGATAGGCGTAGCAGGCAACGCACGCTTATGCGCTGACGCCGCAAAGTAACGCAGCATGATTTGCGCTGCATCATCACTTACTGCCTTCCCTTCCAGAAAATCATCGATTTGCTCATAACTTACACCAAAAGCTTCCTCATCTGGACGCAACGGTGACAAATCTTCCAAATCGGCCGTAGGCACTTTATACACTAGTTGTTCAGGCGCACCCATCAACGCCCCCAAACCCCGTACTTGGCGTTTAGTCAGCCCAGCTAATGGCATAACGTCGGCAGCACCATCACCAAACTTGGTGAAAAAGCCCATCAATGCTTCGGCGGCGTGATCACTACCCAACACCAATCCTGAAGCAGCAGCCGCAGCAGCGTATTGCGCCACCATGCGCTGTCTGGCTTTGATATTACCTACGATGAAATCTTGTTGTGCTGCACTTTTGAAAGTTTGCCCAGCTTGCAGCATTTGTGCCAATAACGCGTCTGTTGCTGGCTTGATATCTACCGTTAGACGCTCATCGGGTTGAATCACCTCCATGCAGGCCTCGGCATCGGCCGCATCAGCTTGCTGACCGTAAGGCAAACGCATAGCGATAAAGCGCACGTTATCACCCTCTTTGCGTAGACGTTCTGCGGTGCGTTGTGCCAAACATGCAGCGACCAAGGAATCCACCCCGCCACTGATACCCAACACCATCGCCTGCACACGACTGCGCTTCACATACTGCATTAGAAAAACGATACGACGTTCTAGCTCGTGCTCTAGATTCAGCCCGGCTTTCACACCCAGTTCTTCAATAATTCTTTGTTGTGCTTCGCGCAATCTTGCATCCTGCATAGTCATTTCCTACTTGGGTTCCAACTACAGTGAAGCACTTATTGTAATGCCATGCTGTCAGAGCCACTGTTAAAAATCCGTGTCTATACCCCACACATCCTGACAGTCTGGCATAACATTACCCGCTATACTGATAAAACTTTACCAATTGCGTCATTTAGTTACTGTCCATCAGGATGAAAACCTCTTCCTTGCAAGACTTAAAAACACTGAGCATCGCGTCACTACAAGATACGTTTTCCACACGTTATCACTCCAAGGACTTCAGCTTCGCTCGCAGTGAATACTTACGCGTACGGATACAGATTATTGCGCTGCTTTTTGCCTTACTCACCCCACTGTGGGCGGTAATGGATAATCTAGCCCTACCGGAACACACGCTTAACCACGTGTTGCTCTTACGTGTGGTGATGTTTATTGGTTTAGTCGCCATTTTGCTGGCATCTAGGTTCAAACGCTCTAACCGTAGCAGCCTGCTATTAAGCACATCCATCTTCGTGCTGCCAGCTCTGTTCTATGCTGCTGTATTGGTTTATCTACCCAACGATGGTAACTATTCGTTAGTAGGCTATAGCTTCATCCCGTATTTGCTGACAGCTACCTTGGGGATATTCCCCTTCACATTGCTAGAATCGTTCGGCATAGGACTAGGCCTACTCCTGCTACAGTTTTGCTCTGGCTTTGTAGACGGGACAGCTTTTAGCCCGCGTGCCTTACAAGATTTATGGTTGCTGGCCGCACTCTTGGCCATTGCCATGACTACCAACCACTTTCAACTAGGCTTATTGCTGCGCTTGTACCGTCAAGCCACCCACGACCCGCTAACAGGCTTACTAAACCGCACCGCACTCACCCGTCATATAGAACACCAAACACCACAAGAACTGGTGCCACCCGTCTCGGTTATGCTGTTAGATCTGGATTTCTTTAAACAGATTAATGACCAGCACGGACACTCGGTGGGCGATCAAGTGCTTAAACGCTTTGCACTGCTGCTCAAAAAAGAGGCAAAACAGCAAGACGTGATTTGTAGATACGGTGGTGAGGAGTTCTTGCTACTCAGCGGCCCCTGCTCGTTAGAGAGCGCTACGGCTCAAGCGGAACGCATACGCGAAGCCTGTCACCAACTGCGACTGGCCAATATGGATGGTGACGCCGTGAGCCTAACCGTCAGCATAGGTATTAGCATGTTGCGTCATGGCGAGCACCTAAACGATGCCATACAGCGCGCGGATCAACGCCTATACCAAGCCAAACGCGCTGGCAGAAACTGCATCATGGCTGGTACAGCAACCTAAGCGTGTAATGAGCGTAAAGCCCACTTACTCACGACTGGGCTGCGTGAGCCTAAGGCTGCGAAAGTATTTTTTAATTTGTAAACCAAATAAAAAAAACACTTCCATCTGCCTTTCCTTCATCGCTTGCCGCGAATGTTAGATAGGCCGTCGTTGAAGAGAATGGGTATGTTGGTAGCAAAAAAAGATTGCTCTTATCACAAGCTGCCAAGCACTAAGCTGGACGCGAGAAACCTGAAGCCGCCATTATTCAAGAAAGGGCTGTAAACCTATCCTCATCAGAATCATCGAGGGACGGAGAGGAAACTTTTTTGATTTGGTGTCTCAAATCACAAAAAGTATTCCTGCAGTCCCTAGCGTGTGCGATGAACTCTAGCCGCCAGACTTCAACAAGTTGCCTTGCTGCGTAGCCCATAAACAGTAGCCGTAAACGAAACAAAGCTCTGGCAACACACCAGAGCTTTGTCAGTAATCTACAGGTAGCCTCAATACTACCTGCTCACGGCAACAGCCTACTTACGGTACAACTGACTTACGTCACGTACTGCACCACGGTCAGCCGAAGTCGCCAATGCAGCATAAGCACGCAACGCTTGGGATACCACACGTTTACGATCTTCTACTGGCTGCCATGCATCTGCACCGCGAGCTTCCATCGCTGCACGACGTGTTGCCAACTCTTCATCGCTAACAGCCAAGTGGATACGGCGGTTAGGAATGTCGATTTCAATCACATCATTTTCTTCTACCAAGCCAATGGTGCCGCCCTCAGCTGCTTCTGGGGAAGCATGACCAATCACCAAGCCTGAAGAACCACCCGAGAAACGACCATCGGTAAACAACGCTGCTTTAGCGCCCAAACCTTTGGATTTCAGGTAGGAAGTTGGGTACAGCATTTCTTGCATGCCAGGACCGCCTTTAGGCCCTTCGTAGCGAATGATGACCACATCGCCTTCGCCTACTTTGCCATTCAAAATGCCATCAACGGCACTTTCTTGGCTTTCGTAGATACGGGCACGACCAGTAAAGGTCAGAATGCTTTCATCCACACCCGCTGTTTTCACGATACAACCGTTCACGGCCAAGTTACCGTACAGCACGGCCAAACCGCCGTCTTGCGAGTAGGCAAACTCTTTGCTGCGAATACAACCGCCTTCACGGTCTAAGTCTAGGTCTTCGTAGTAGCGATCTTGACTGAATGCTACTTGGGTAGGAATGCCGCCCGGCGCAGACAGGTAGAATTTTTCTACTGCTTTCAGGTTTTCACCCTTCACGTCCCAACGACGAATAGCTTCGCCCAAGGTGCCACTGTGAACGTTATTCACGTCTAGGTTCAGCAAATCAGCACGTGCCAATTCAGCCAAAATACCCAGAATACCGCCAGCGCGGTGTACGTCTTCAATATGGTATTGCTGTGTAGCAGGTGCCACTTTGCTCAGGCACGGAACACGACGCGAAATACGGTCGATGTCGCTCATGGTGAAGTTCACTTCAGCCTCTTGAGCCGCTGCCAGCAAGTGCAATACGGTGTTAGTAGAACCGCCCATGGCCACGTCTAGTGTCATAGCGTTCTCAAAGGCTTCAAACGTCGCCACATTACGTGGCAATACGGAAGCGTCTTCTTGTTCGTAGTAGCGTTTGCACAGTTCAACGATCAGGCCACCCGCCATTTCAAACAAGCCCTTACGGCGTGCGTGCGTAGCAACGATAGTACCGTTACCTGGCAAGGACAGACCCAGCGCTTCGGTCAGACAGTTCATGGAGTTAGCCGTGAACATACCGGAACAGGAACCGCATGTAGGACAGGCGCTGCGTTCAGTTTCGGCAACTTCTTCGTCAGATACGCCGTCTTCGGCTGCTTGAATCATGGCATCTACCAGATCCAGCTTGCGCACTACGGTTTTGCCATCTTTGGACATCACTTTACCGGCTTCCATTGGGCCGCCGGATACAAAGATGGTGGGAATGTTCAAGCGCAAAGACGCCATCAACATCCCGGGAGTAATTTTGTCGCAGTTAGAGATACACACCATGGCATCAGCACAGTGCGCGTTCACCATGTACTCGACGGAATCCGCAATCAGCTCACGCGAAGGCAGTGAATACAGCATGCCATCGTGACCCATGGCAATACCGTCATCCACCGCAATGGTGTTGAATTCTTTGGCTACGCCGCCTGCTGCCTCGATATGACGTGCCACTAGTTGGCCCATATCCTTGAGGTGCACGTGACCCGGCACGAACTGTGTGAACGAGTTCACAACGGCAATAATAGGTTTGCTGAAGTCGCCATCTTTCATGCCCGTCGCGCGCCACAATGCGCGCGCGCCGGCCATGTTGCGGCCATGAGTAGATGTACGTGAACGATAGTGTGGCATGTGTGCTGCTCTAGTCAAAAAGCATGGAAAAGAAGACTATGATAAACGTGCAGGCAACATAAAGCGACCAGACTGCTAAAAAAACACAGCTAAAGCCCGCACCGTGCTACAGGATTGCACCGACCACCCCACTTCTAGAGGAGACATCATGCCCCAACCGCAATCACTTCCTAACCAGCTTCCTTTATTACGCCAAGACATACGTTTGTTAGGCAAAGCACTGGGAGACGTGATTTACGATACCGATGGGGCTGATATTTTCAACATTATTGAGCGATTGCGACGCAGCGCCGTAGGCTACCGACGCACGGGTGATCAAAACGAATTACAAGCACTCACGGCTGACATTCCACAGCTCAGTTTGGTGGATGCACACACCGTATCACGGGCCTTTGCATACTTTCTGCACTTATCCAACATTGCCGAAGACCGCGAGCAAACCCGCCAACGCCGCCAGCATAGTCCAGATCAAACACCCGGTTCGCTGGAATACGCGTTGGCATTGTTTGCCAAGCAGCCTGAACCCGAGCAACTGCTGTCCTTTTTAGAACAAGCCTGCATTGTGCCTGTGCTGACTGCCCACCCTACTGAGGTACAACGTCAAAGTACGCTGGCACTACACCAAGCGATTGCTGCACTGCTACCGCTGCTGGATCAACAAGCTGCTGGCCACCAACCGCAGTTGCGTCATCGCTTAACAGCACTCATCACTACCATGTGGAAAACACGCATGCTGCGTCAGCACAAGCTGACGGTGATGGACGAAATCGATAACGCACTGGCCTATTATCCGCACACCTTCTTCCAGGCTATTCCGCAGCTGTATCACGACTTGGATCTGTTGCTGCACCCAGCCCTGTCCAACGCTCGTACCACGTTAAGCCAACCACCTCTGCGCCCCCTGCCTACTTTCTTACGTATGGGCAGTTGGATTGGTGGCGACCGTGATGGCAATCCCAACGTAGATGCCCACACACTGGAACAAGCCTTACTGCACCAAAGCAGCACCGCGCTACGTCACTATTTAAGTGAGATCAAAGCCCTAGGTACTGAGCTGTCACTGTCAGAATCCTTAGCTCCGGCTAGCGACGCCCTGATGGCGCTTTCTGCCGCTAGCCAAGACCAGTCTCCACACCGTGTAGACGAACCTTACCGACGAGCCTGCATTCATCTTTATGCGCGCGTCGCAGCTACTAGCCAACATCTCACAGGCAAAAGTTTGGCGATGCACCACACCTATGCCGCGCCAGCCTATGAATCACCTGCTGCCTTGTTGGCTGATCTGCAATGCATTGCTGACTCGCTACAAGCTAGCCACGCAGGTGCCGTAGCCGATCTGCGCTTACGCAATTTGATGCAAGCCGTCAGTATCTTTGGCTTCCACTTGGCCACGCTGGACTTGCGCCAAAGCTCTGACGTACACGAACGCGTGTTACACGAATTATTCCAAGCGGCGGGCGTTCAATTCCAAGGCAAACCGGTGCAGTACAGTCAGTTGAGCGAAACAGAGCGCGTCAGCCTGCTGCGCCAAGAATTGGCAGAAACTCGTCCGCTGGTATCGCCGTGGCTCACCTACACAGACGAAACAGAAAAAGAACTGGCTATATTGCGCTATGCCGCAACCGCGCGTAAACAATATGGCCACCGCGCTATTGAGCAAAACATCGTGTCGCATACCGAAACGTTAAGCGACTTGCTGGAAGTGCTAGTACTACAACAAGAAACCGGGCTGATTATTCCTGGCCTGCATGATCGTCAATCGTCAGGCTTGATGGTGGTTCCCCTGTTTGAAACCATTCCCGATTTGCAATGTGGCGCCGCCATCATGGCAGCCTACTTGGCTTTGCCTGAGGTCTCGGCTCGCATACGCCACGCACAAGATTCCGTGCAAGAAGTGATGCTGGGCTACTCCGACAGCAACAAAGATGGTGGTTACTTGTGCTCCAACTGGTCGCTGTATGAAACCGAACGCGAACTGGTAGAGGTTTTTGATCAGCATAATGTACGACTGCGCCTGTTCCACGGCAGAGGCGGTTCGGTAGGTCGTGGCGGTGGCCCTAGCTTTGACGCTATCTTGGCCCAACCTGCTGGTACCGTTAATGGCTTAATCCGCCTGACTGAACAAGGCGAGATCATTCAAGGCCGTTATAAAAATGCGGACGTAGGCCGTTGGCACTTGGAAATGCTGGTAGCCGCAACGCTGCAAGCCAGCCTGAACAGCTCTACCGATGTAGAAAACCAGCATGTCAGCCAATACGGCGCAGCCATGCAATTTATGTCCGATGCGGCACGCGATAGTTACCGTGCTTTGGTGTACGACACCCCCGGATTTAACGACTACTTCTTCAGTGCTACCCCTATTCGTGAAATTGCAGGGTTGAACATAGGCTCACGCCCTTCATCACGCAAAGCATCGCAAACCATCGAGGACTTACGCGCTATTCCATGGGGCTTCTCATGGGCACAATGCCGTTTGCCGATCACAGGCTGGTACGGGGTAGGCAGTGCTATTCAACGTTATTTGGACGAGGGCATTGCTGGTGGCCCACGCACCCAAGAACTACGCTTGCAGCAACTGCGTGACATGGCTAAAGACTGGCCATTCTTCCGCACTTTGCTGTCCAACATGGAACAAGTGCTGGCTAAAACCGATCTGGATATTGGTGAAGCCTATGCCCAGCTTTGTCCCGATGCCGACCTAGCGCAGCGTATTTTCGGTGCGATACGCGACGAATACCAACGTTGCTGCACGCTGTTTACGCTACTAACTGAACACACCTTGCTAGAACACGACCCTGCACTGCAAGCTGCTCTGACCGAACGTTTCGCCTACATTGACCCGCTGAACCACTTGCAAGTAGAACTTCTACGCCGGTTGCGTCAACACCCGCAAGAGGTTGCCACCGAAGAGCAAGAAGCCATACACATCACCATCAACGGTATTGCTGCAGGCCTACGTAATTCGGGCTAAACCCTTGCCCTGCCTGCTGGTCTAGCTACCGGCAGGCAGGCTACAATGCCCTATCCGGTTATTGTTTATGCCATGAAAGCTTTCTTGCAACGCCCCATCTGGCGCGCCATTATCCTTTGCATACCGCTGTGGATAATCTTCAGCAATTTCTTGCTGGCAGTGATCAGTGCCACTGCTATCAGCTATCTTATTGGCATGCTCACTGAACTACGGCGTCTAGAAGCACGCCAACGCGACAAATCTGAACCGCCTTCCTCGTCTTGATCACATGAAACTGCTGCAAACTCCCCATATGCCTTCAGGCCTTCCTATGTTGGAGCCTGAGCTAACCGCCCTATTGGACCAACAGCACCATATATTAAGTGCTCGTATCCATGCCGAATCCGGCTTTATGCCGTTTGATCGCTGGATGCATGAGTGCTTATATGCGCCCGGTTATGGCTACTACACAGGCGGTAGCACAAAGTTTGGCAGCACCTCACCACAAGGTGACTTCACTACCGCCCCCGAACTCACCCCATTATTTGGCCAAACCGTTGCCCTGCAAATTCAGCAAGTGCTGCAGCAACTAGGTAGCGTCAATATTTTGGAGTTTGGTGCAGGTACTGGCGCTTGGGCTAAATCCATCATTCCCGCCTTGGCAGACCTAGGCATTGAGGCCAACTACGCCATCTTGGAGTTGTCGCCAGACCTACAACAGCGTCAGCAGCACACCTTGGCAGAGTTTGGTTCGCAGGTGCAATGGCTACAGCAATTACCACAAGACTTTGTAGGCTGTGTGATTGCCAACGAAGTGTTAGATGCCATGCCTGTGCATGTAGTGCAACGTGCTGACGACGGCAGCATTCTAGAAGTAGGTGTAACGCTTGTCGATCCAGCCACCGCGACTGGCCCCTTAGTTAGCCCCTTCCAATGGGCAGCCAAACCCGCTGCGCCTGAGCTCGCTGCCATTGCCGAAGAACGTTTACCCAACATCCCCGGCTACCGCACAGAAATTAACCTGCAAGCCGAAGCATGGGTAAAAGGTGCAGGACAATGGTTGCAACGTGGCGCTATCTTATTATTCGACTACGGCTTTCCTCGCCACGAGTACTACCACGGCCAACGTGCAGAAGGTACCTTGATGTGCCACTTCCGTCATTATGCACACGCTGAAGCGCTGCTGTATCCCGGCCTGCAAGACATCACGGCGCACGTAGACTTCACCGCAATGGCTGACGCCGCTTTAGAAGGTGGCTTAGATGTACTGGGCTACACCGCACAAGGGCGCTTCTTGCTCAATAGTGGTCTAGCACAACGCTTGGGCCATGCACCAGACAGTCAAGACCCTGAAGCCACAGCGCGCTGGGCCCACACCGTAGGCGCTGCACAAAAACTGCTGTCTGAAGCAGAAATGGGTGAACTGTTTAAAGTACTGGCCTTGGGTAAAGACATAGACCCGCCACTGATAGGTTTTTTTAACGGCGACCGTCGCGATCGCCTTTAATCAGTCATCAAGCCAGATAGCACCGTCACGCGGGCAGCCTGCACAGCTGCCCGTATTTGTGGCCCCTGTCCGGCGTACTGACGGGCAATACCCGCCGCATCTACTTGCAACACAGCGTTCAAGCGCTGCAACCATAGCGCTTCCTCTACATGGCGGTAGCACGCTAAGGCACCCAACAACAGAGCGAACCTATCTGGTCTGCGTAACGCATCTACCTTTTCCAACCATTGCAGCTGTGTTTCTGCAGTAGCGCTCTGCTCCAAAGCAGCATGTGTCAGCGAGACCGACATTAATTGCGATAAGTCTCTACACTCAGCTGAAGCACGTATACGGCTAGCCAGATCCAATGGGGCATCACTCACAGCGCACAGCACCGCATAGCGTTGCACGCTGTCTAGATTACGCTGTACAGCCAGCTGTAGCGCTTGCTCTACCCGTGCGTTGTACTGCAACCCTGGCATGACGCGCTGCGTAGCCTGCACAGACTCCAACACCTGCACAAAGCGCCAAGGTGCTTGGGTATGCAAGGCTTTACGTAATTCTTGCCAAATGCGCTCAGGTACTAATGCATCCACTTCGCCATCAGCTACCAGCTGCTTGGCCAATTGCTCTGTTTCAGTGGCAATACTGAACGTACTAAAACGGGCAGCAAAACGCGCTAAACGCAGTAGACGTACAGGGTCTTCTACAAAAGCTTGCCCCACGTGGCGCAACAATTTCGCCTCTAAATCAGCCTGCCCATGTAAGGGATCCACAATCCCACCGGTAACACCTAATGCCATCGCATTGATGGTAAGGTCTCGACGACGCAGGTCATCTTCTAAGGTAACTTCTGTACCGGTATAAAAGGTAAAGCCTTGGTAGCCCCTGCCCGACTTACGCTCGGTGCGTGCCAGTGCGTATTCTTCTTTGGTACGTGGGTGCAAAAACACTGGGAAATCGCCCCCCACAGGAATAAAGCCACGCGCTTGCATGGCTTCAGGGGTCGTTCCCACTACTACCCAATCCTGATCACCAGCAGGTAGGCCTAGCAGTGCATCACGCACTGCCCCGCCCACCACGTACACCTGCAACCCCGCAATATAGCGATCGTTGGTTGCAGGCCGTAACGCTGCTAGCTTTTGCTCTAGTGCCGTAGCCACCATTAAGGCAATGCCGCTACGCTGTTAGCAGTAGGCGAAATCACGCCCAACCTGCGTTTCAACGATTGTGGCTCACCCGTAAACATCATGGAGTAATACGTCGCGTTGGACAGCACGTTCTTCACATACAAACGGGTTTCTGTGAATGGAATAGTTTCGGCAAAAATAGCACCTTCTACTGGCGCTTGTAAGCGCGAACGCCACAAAATCGGGCGTTTGGGCCCAGCGTTATATCCGGCAGAGGCCAATACCTCAGAACCATCTAACTGCTGCAGCACCATGTTCAAGTAGTTAGTACCCAAGATCGTGTTGGTATCGAAGTCGTTCACGCTAGAAGGCGTAAAGTTGCTCATGCCAATTTTGTTCGCTACCCATTTCGCTGTACCTGGCATCAACTGCATCAAACCTGACGCCCCAACACCAGAACGAGCATCGGTAATAAAGCGCGACTCTTGGCGAATCAACCCATACACCCATGCTGGGTCTAGGCTTACCAATTCTGCTTTTTCAGCCACACGGTCTTCAAACGGTGCAATAAAGCGCTGATCAAAGTCGATTTCATTACGTGTCAGCAGCGATGTATTCACCACACGGTCATAGATATGCTCTTGGCGAGCCAGCTCAGCTGCCGCGCGCAGTTGTCTGTCGCTCATGCCACGCAATGCAAACGACCACTCTGATACGGCCTCTGGACGCCAGCCCAGACGGAACAGCTCCAACGAACGCATCAAACCAGGATGCAAACGCATGTCAGCAACTTCTTGAGCGCTCACACTGGCAGGACGTGCTGGCAATTGCGGCAATCTACCCAATTCTTCGTGCGCCAACTGACCATAGAAATTCAGGTCGCCAGTAATGGACTCAAACAACGCATTCGCTTCGGCAGTTTGACCTTGGCTTTGCAGCGCACGGCCTTTCCAGTACACCCAGACTGGCTCAGCAGCTTGTCGCGGTGACATTTTCTCAACAGCTGCCTGCACTTTAGACCAATCAATCACTGGCTCACGCAGTTCAGCACGTACTTCCCAGGCATGGTTGTAATCTGTTTTACGCGTAGTACCAGATAATCTGTACCAACGCGCCGCATCAGGCTCAACACGCAATGCAGTCGTTAAGCCAAACTGCCCCCATACCCAATCCATGTTCTCGCGTGGAATACGGGTTTGCCAGTTTTGCTGTACGTACGCGGCTTGGTCAGCACGGTTAGCATCACGCGCTAAACGCGATAATGCCAAGGTCACTAATTCTTGTTGCCCACGGTCTTTAATAGAGCCTTGAGCTTTCAACCATTGCTGTGGCGACTTCAACAAGGCCGCATAGTCTCTCATTTGCGCTGGCGTGAAGATAATCGCTGCCAAACGTTGTGCCTCGGCAGCTTTCCCTTGCTCTAACGCGTTGCGCATCAAACCGCGCACATCTTGCCAGCTAATCGCTTGGTCAGCATACAACTGATCCAACATGGTCCAACACGTAGCACCAGGTTTAAACTGCGACAACACCGTTTCGCTATCAATGCTTTGACCTGCCATATGACGCGCATAGCTTTGCGCACAGCGTGTTTGTGAGTTACCCAAATCAGCAGCGTTCAATTCATTAATCAGTGCGTAATCACCACCACGTACAGCAATAATCGACCAATCACCTTTTAAACGTTCTGCTAAATAGTGGTCAGGATAGGTGCGCAGGAAATGGCGTAGTGAGTCGGCTGGAGCAACGCTCTTAGGGTTCTGTAGCTGTTGGCGCAACGACCAATACTGTGGATAAGCACCTAGCACAGTGTCATCTTTAGCTTGGCTGGCCAGCGCTGGCAAGGCATTCCAACGTTTGGCGTCCAATGCATCTTTAGCTTGCAACACGGCTTGCCGCGCTTGTGGGGGCACAGTAGGTGCTACCGCCACGCGAGGCAATGTAGGTTCTGCTACCGTAACCTGTGCGGCGGGCGGTTCTGCAGTAATTGTTTTTTCTGCACGTTCACTGGATTGAGCCCCCGAACATGCTGCTAACCCCAACACTGACAAGGCTATTGTCAACATGGAAAGCGGTGAAGGTAACACGGGATGTGAAACCGCTTCGTTTTTCTGATACCTTAAGGGCTTTGCACTCATATTTTTACCTGCCTTGAGAACGTGCTGGGCGGAATCGCCTGACTGTAGGACACCAATTCATTATGTTACGACAAAGACTGCTAGAAAAACGTAAACAACAAGCAAAATCCGATACAAACCGCGGAGCCCTGCTGATGCGCGGTCGGTTGTACACATGGGTTGCAGGCGTCAATAAAACCCGTAAAGAGCAAAACAAAGCACCCATCACGCATATAGCTGGTTTTTGGTCCATGCCAGACGAGCCAGAACTACAACCTTTATTGTACAAATGGGCCGATGAAGGCATGCAAGTTTCACTGCCTGCCGTGCTGGGCCCTGACCAAGCGTTACAATTTAAATTGTGGGATCCCGAAGGCGAGATGAAAACGGGTGCTTTTGGCATACAAGAACCCGACTCCACAACACAAGCCCCTGCCCCTGATTTAGTTCTGGTCCCCACATTAGGTTTTACCCGCCAAGGTGATAGATTAGGCTACGGTAAAGGCTATTACGACCGCACTTTGGCTGCCCTACGTGAACAAAACCATCACTTCCTAACCGTAGGTTTGGCATGGGCATGTGGCGACTTATCTGCTGAGGATTACACACCTCAAGCTCACGATTTCCAGTTAGATGCGGTGCTCACTGACAAGGGCTGGGCTAAACCCGCACCAACGGTCTAAGCAGCAACAAAAAAGGGGCTTATAAAAGCCCCTTTTTTTTAGGTACTGCCTCGTCCTACTTGAACGTTAACTTAGGCAAGATAGCCATAGACGCATCTGCACCATTTAGCGTGTAGAAATGGATGCCTGGTGCACCACCATCGAGCAAGTCTTGGCATAGGCGACCAATCACATCCACACCAAAAGCGCGAATAGACGCACGGTCATCGCCGAAGTCTGCCAAACGCAAACGCAACCAACGCGGAATCTCTGCACCACACATATTAGAGAAACGCAGTAATTGCGATGAGTTAGTAATAGGCATAATGCCTGGCACGATAGGAATATCTAGGCCTTTCTCACGCACACGCTGCACAAAGTCAAAATACGCATGAGGGCTAAAGAAATACTGCGTGATGGCACTGTTCGCACCTTGCTGCACCTTATGAATAAAGTGCTGCAAATCCGTTTCCATACTGATGGCTTGTGGGTGCATTTCAGGGTAGCCCGCTACCTCTATATTGAAATGATCGCCACTGTGCTCACGAATCAAACGTACCAAGTCGCTGGCATAACGCAGTTCACCCGCATCGCCCCCCATCCCGGAAGGCAAGTCGCCACGTAAGGCCACAATACGATTGATGCCACGCTCGCGGTAATCATCCAAAATTGCCAGCAACTCATCACGAGTAGAGCCCACACAGGACAAGTGAGGAGCCACATCAAAACCTAAGTTCTGAAGCAAATCCACGGCTCCCACTGTGCCTGAGCGGGTAGAACCACCCGCCCCAAAAGTCACGCTTACATAGGCTGGATTCAACCCCTGCAGAGTTTTGGCCGTACGTACTAATTTTTCCTGCGCAGCAATATCGCGCGGAGGAAAGAATTCCAGACTAAGCGACTGTTT
>SRSN01000337.1 GCA_004791645.1 Alcaligenaceae bacterium 429 | reverse complement strand
GTGTCTTATGAGGGCTTTGTCAGACACAGACTGACAAATAGCTTACTAGAAGCTGAACATTAGCATAAAGCTAGCCTTTTGCACCACCATTAATTACAAAAAAATCACTACTCGTTGGCAGGCTCTATGACTAGGCTTTTTCTCAGTATCGGGTTTTCCCCCTATTTGGCCCCTTCGCTCACTCTATCAATACGCCACAAACGCCCTTAAACACTGGCGTTGCGGGGCATATAAATATTTCTTATCACTCAACACCAAAATAAACTGATTGAGCATAAAGTCGAGTCTGCACACAATAGCCTGAACCTATACCTACTATATCGGGGACTTTTGTATGACTTCTGCCCAGCGCACACCAGGTGAACTGTTCATCTGGACGAACGTTGATCCTACCTATGAGGACGACTTCAACCAATGGTATGACCGCGAACATATGGAAGAACGCGCTGCCATCCCGGGCTTTTGCTGGGCCAGACGCTACAAAAACCCACAAAACGAACGCCGCTACCTGGCGCTATATCGCACCGAAGATATATCGGTATTCCATAGCCCCACTTATCAGCAGGCATTCCAGCACCAAACAGCATGGTCGCTGAGTAATTTTAGTCGTATGCAAAACAGCCAGCGCCGCGTCATGAAAGTACAGCCCTTGGCTGGTTTTGGCACAGGTGCTGCCATTGCGCTGATTACCTTAGGTGATCAGGCTACAGCCGAACAAGTTAGCCGTATTGCTGAACAAATCCAAAAACAAATGGATGGTGTTCTGGCACTGCGTCTGCTTACCCCAGATACGGAGCTGTCTACTCCTTTACCATCGGAAGACACATCCAACCGTATACTGGAACCCGTGTTGATTATCGACACGACCACCGAGCCGGTTGCAGCTGCCGTGTCTCGTTGGATTGTTGAGGAGTTCAAGTTGGATGGCACCTGTGCCACCACCTTCTCCTTGCTGTGGGACTTACGTTCTAGCGACCTTTCTCGCTCATAACCGTATATCAACACCCGTAGCACTTTTTTCACTCGTTGGAGGAGTTATAGAATGATAAAAAAACTGTTAACCGTGTCTTGCATGTTGGCCATCGCAGGTACCGCACAAGCGGCTACCACATGGACCATGAGTGCAGAACAGCCTGATAACAACTACCTAACAATTAACGTACGTGAGTTTGCTAAAGACGTTGAAGAAGCCACCAATGGCTCCTTGAAAATCAATGTACAGTCCAACAGTATTTTGCTGAAACGCCCTGAAGTAAAACGTGGCGTGCAACAAGGCGTGATCCAAATTGGTGAAGCGCTGATGTCTATTAACGGCAATGAAGACGCTATGTACGAAGTAGACAGCGTGCCGTTTTTGGCTACCTCATTTGATGAGGCTCAAAAGTTGTGGAATCTGGCTAGACCTTCCATCGCGGAACGTTTGGACAAACAAGGCTTAATGCTGTTGTATGCCGCACCATGGCCATCACAAGGCTTCTACACCAAAAAAGAAATCAGCTCTTTGGATGATTTAGACGGTTCACGCTTCCGCTCTTACAGCGCAGCCACCAGCCGTTTGGCTACGTTGATGGGTGCTACACCAACAACCGTGAACTCCCAAGAAGTACCGCAAGCTTTCTCTACAGGTGTGATTGACTCCATGATCACCTCGCCTTCTACTGGTGTAGATACCCAAGCATGGGATTACGTATCGCACTACTACGATGTGCAAGCCTTTATTCCATTGAACTTCGTGATCGTTAATAAGCGCGCATTCTCTCGCCTGAGCGAAGCTGAGCAAACTGCTTTATTGGCTGCCTCTGAGCGTGCCGAGACA
>SRSN01000336.1 GCA_004791645.1 Alcaligenaceae bacterium 429 | reverse complement strand
TTCTTAGATTTTGAATAATAATTCCTGAAAAATAGAAAGGCATATCACGCCCTTTTAGTTAAAAACATGTAGCCATTTCTTTAACCAACAGGAGATTGAATATATGTCTGACCCTATTTTTCGCCGTGCTCAAGAATCAGACCTAGAAGCAATCGTCGCCATCCTTGCCGATGACGTATTGGGCCACGAAAGGGAAGACTCACGCTGGCCCCTTCCTATAAGCTACTTAAATGCTTTTCAAGCGTTAGACTCAGACCCTAACCACTTCTTAGCCGTCGTAGAAATAGATGGCGTGATTTGTGGCACGCTGCAAATTTCTTTTATCCCCGGCTTGTCTTATCAAGGTGCGTGGCGAGGAGAAATCACCACCATACGTGTGTCTCGTACTATCCGAGGCAACAGCTTGATAGAAAGCATGATTAAATGGGCCATAGAAAAATGCAAAGCCCGTCACTGCCAATTCGCACAATTAACCTTCGATAAAAAGCGGCCAGATAACCACCGTTTCTATGTGCAATTAGGTTTTACTGCCGTACATAGGGGCTACATGATGGAGCTGGAACACAGCTAAACCCGTTCATCACTAGCCCGCCACGAACGCATTAGCTACTACGTATGCATTAAAAAACCCGTCCTCCTCACGAAAGACGGGTTTCTTTATGCAGAGCACTACACCTTATGCTGTTTGCAACAACATGCTAGTACCGTCCGCACTTCCTGCCTGGAACTTAGCCAACGGCAACAACATGCGCTGTGTAGAAGCTAACAACGGCTGCAAATCAAACTGCACATAATTCAGCTGATCATAGGTACGCAAGTAGATACGGCCTTGGCGCAAATCTGTTAATGATGTCCATGTAGTGTACTCAGAGCTATAGCCTGCAAAACCATTCACATCAGGCGCCATTGCATCGGCCCCTTTATTGGTGCTTTGTGAATCTATAGTGATACCACGCGGTCTATCAAAGTTATTCATGATGTGCGACAGCGTTGTTACTGCACTGGTAGCGTCTTTGGCTTTTTCGCTAAAGTGCGCGTAATACACTGCACGAACAAAACGACCTACCGCCGTATTCGATGCAGGTAATGCTACTGTTGCAATGCCTGAGTCTGGCTGCTGAAACGTTTGCCCCTTAATGGTCAGACTGGACTGATCAATGTTGGATAAGAAGGTGTAATTGCTTAAGTTAGTCAGATGCCACGAGAAATCTGGGCCGTTTGTCATTACCCCTAGCGGGTTGTCATACACCTGCTGCTTGCCATGTGAATACTCGATCACTAACGATGCACCAGTTGCATCGTGTATGGCGTAATGAAATGGTGTTTGAGCGCCACCCATTTGCTCTATTGCCGTTGTCAGCACGGGTTGATTGGTAATAGCTTCTTTTACCTCGGCCACTGACTGAAACTGTGACAATACCCAATTGCCCAGATCAATAGCTGCCAATACTGGCACGCTGTTATCTAAGGTGTCTTCAGGGCCTTGAGTGGTCGCAAACGCCAACAAACTAAAGGTTAGACCTTGGCTATTAATCCCTTCTACGGTTTTAAGATCAGCGACTGAACCATTTGGCATACTCACCGACAAAAAACCATACTTGGAAGTAAATGGTAATGCTGCGTGCTTATTCGCCTGCGATGAAAAAGCTGTGCCTTTAGGTTGATACACCACAATATATGGCATATCAAAAGGAAGCTCTAAGGTGCGCCCAGCATATGGTGCTGCTTGTTGATCAAAATAGAGTAAAGAGGTGCACATATTTAGAATCCAAATAGCATATCAATGTTGGGAAGCGCGAGACATCACCATAAAACTTTTTG
>SRSN01000335.1 GCA_004791645.1 Alcaligenaceae bacterium 429 | reverse complement strand
GTCTTGCGGTGGCTGGCCTTGCAACGACAAGTGCAGTTCGCCAATGCCACTATTATTTGGGAAGACACCTATAGGCAGCTTCCGCCAGAAATCATTAGTCCTGTACAAATAGACGTTCAAAACCGTAATGGTAGGCACTATGTAGCCTTGCAGGAAGGTACGGCCGAGCAGCCAGAAGGGTTGGCGGTCTTGGCTGATCTGCGTAGTCCTGTAGAAGAGGGCGACAACCTAGAGGCTATGGATGGCCAGTTGTATATGCGCGCACGCACGGGGTTTGAGTCGTTGTTAGCCCTGGGTTTGGATAAAAACACAGATTGGTCAGTGTATCCCGAGTCCTTAGAGTTACTTGTTAATGTAGAGAAAGGACGCTTTACTGACATACGTTTTAAAGCAGAAGCTTCGGATTTACACGGCGCATTTTATGGCCAGCAGTTGGCTGCACAGAAAATGTCCGTGTTCATGTCATCGTCATGGGCTGACTTAGACCGATGGTTAGGGCAACGTGACTGGCAGAGCACAGCACCCGTACAAAGCATGGCAGTGATGCAAGGGGTCAAGATTGGTGCAGGCCAGTTATGGCAAGAAGACCTGTTTCTAGATAGGTTGGCAGTTGAGTTGGATGGACGTGGCAGAGCATGGCAATTAAATACCTTCTTGGTGGAAAACGAAGAGTTGTATTTACATGCCCAAGGTAATTGGCGTCCAGACCCAGATTATGAGTTGGGGTGGTTGGATCTACAGGGTAGGTTAGAGCATGTGCAGCTTAGTACCTTGTACAAGTACTTCCCAGATGACGTGGGTGAAGACGTCATTGTTTGGTTAAAAGCGGGTCTGCAAAAAGGGTGGTTAGAGCAAGGGAAGTTTACGTTACAGGGCGATGTGGATGCTTTCCCTTTTCAGTCTGAGCAAGGCAAAGGTTATTTTGATGTAACCGCCGCAGTGCGTGATGCTCAAATTGATTATTGGCAAGCCTCCGCGCGTGAGCGTACGTGGCCAGTGTTGCGTGATATACAAGGGCAATTGCGGGTGGAGCGGGCGGGCTTATATGGCACGTTTACGCAAGCCTCAGTGCTGATTGATCCGGCGTCTCCTGTGCAGGCAACCAAACTAGATATCACTATTCCTAATATGGAGCATGATTCCATTGTGCATATAGATGCGCAGAGTCATGGCAGTGCAGCGTCGTACGCACCATTATTTAAAAACTCCCCTTTAGGCGAAATGGTGAACCATGAGTTGGATGCCTTACGTGCTGAGGGGCAGTGGGATGTGCCTTTGAAATTGGCCGTACCGTTACAAGCAGGAAAGCCTGTGACGGTGGCAGGCCATGTGGCCATGCAAAATACCGCGCTGCGTGTCTACGATTACCTTCCTCCTATGCGTAGACTGCAAGGACGGTTGTATTTCACTGAAGACGCCGTCTGGGCCGAGAACCTACGTGGCTCATGGTTAGGCCAACCGTTGACCATAGAAAAAGGCGTGGCCTACGAAGGTAATCAGCCAGCCAAATATCCGGGGTTAACCTTTAAAGGCAGCGTGGATATGCAGCAAGCTCGCCCATGGATACCCGCTATGTGGCATGAGCGTGTGCAAGGGCGTACACCTTTTCAGTTTGTGCTGAATGTGCTGCCATCTGATGTGGTGTTGACCTTTGATTCCGATCTGAATGGCTTGATCGTGGATATGCCCCTGCCTATGCAAAAACCGGCAGAGCAGCGCTGGCCACTACAGTTGCGTTGGCAAGGAGCAGGCCCCACTACATCGCAATTGAGTGTGGCCTTAGGACGCTCTTTCTACGCCAGTTTCTTGCACGATACAGCTA
>SRSN01000334.1 GCA_004791645.1 Alcaligenaceae bacterium 429 | reverse complement strand
TCTTTGATCAAGTTCAGTGCGTCGGAAACAGGGTACAGCTTGTTGCGATCGATTTTGGCAGCAATAGCTGCTGCGCGTTTGCTCAATTTAGCCATGACTGATTACACCCCTTCCACGATAACGCCCATACTGCGTGCAGTACCAGCAATGGTACGTACAGCAGCGTCCATATCTGCAGCTGTCAGATCTGGCTCTTTAGTTTTGGCGATTTCTTCGGCTTGAGCGCGTGTCAGCGTAGCAACTTTGTCTACGTTAGGACGAGCGGAACCGCTTTTCAGACCAGCAGCTTTCTTGATCAGAATAGTTGCTGGTGGAGTTTTCATGATAAAAGTGAAACTTTTATCAGCGTAAGCAGTAATAACAACTGGAATTGGCAGACCTGGCTCTACTTGCTGAGTCTGGGCATTAAATGCCTTACAAAATTCCATGATGTTCAGACCACGTTGACCCAGTGCTGGACCAATTGGTGGCGATGGGTTTGCTTTACCAGCTGGAACTTGCAGCTTGATAAACCCGACGATTTTCTTCGCCATGATGTACTCCTTGCGGGTGATAGTGCTATGTCAATTGACATAGCTCCCCGGGGTTAAAAATCAAGTCTTATCGACTTGGTCAAAATCCAGTTCTACAGGTGTGGAACGGCCAAAAATGGTAACCGAAACACGAACCTTGCTTTTTTCGTAGTTAACTTCTTCTACGTTGCCATTGAAGTCAGCAAATGGGCCCTCTTTAACACGCACCATTTCACCCACTTCAAACAACGTTTTAGGACGTGGTTTCTCGCCACCCTCTTCCATTTGCGACATAATTTGTCGCACTTCACGTTCAGGAATTGGGGCTGGACGGTTACCAGAACCTCCCAAGAAACCACTTACACGGTTAGTGCTACGCACCAAGTGCCAGGTATCATCGGTAAGATCCATTTCCACCAGTACGTAACCAGGGAAAATACGTCGTTCAGTAATTGTTTTTTTGCCGTTCTTTACTTCTACGACTTCTTCGGACGGGATAAGAATATCGCCAAAAGCGTGCTCAAGCTCGGCACGCTCAATCCGTTCTTTCAACGCTTTCTGCACACTTTTTTCCATACCGGAATAAACGTGTACTACATACCAACGTTTGCTCATGTGTGCCCTTTATTTCCAGCCTAAGAACAGGCTATAGATGACCCACTCAAGGCCTTTATCAATCAACCAGAGCAGAATAGCCATTACCGTCACGAACAGGAACACAATACCTGTCATTTGGGTAGCTTCTTTACGAGATGGCCAGTGTACGCGTCGGACTTCTTGATAGGAATCGCGAGCAAAACCAATCAATCGCTTGCCAGTTTCGCTTAGGAACACAATGAGGGCTGCCACGATTAGGGCGCCCACGAAGACACCAACCCGTACAAAAGCGGATTGCCCCTCTAACAAGGAGTAACCAACTATGCCAGCAGCGAGCACTAACACTGCAAGGCCCAGTTTTAGACGTTCTGGACCACGATTTACGGTTTCTACGTTGGTATTCGACATAATCCGACGATTAGACGTCACCAGAGTGTGACGAGTGACTGGGTGGCAGGGGCAGAAGGAATCGAACCCTCAACCTTCGGTTTTGGAGACCGACGCTCTGCCAATTGAGCTATACCCCTATACCTTGAAAACCGGTATGCATGAAACCCATACCGATAAGTGCAAAGAGGAATAATACCCTCTTTTGCACTTTTTGGCTACTACTTTATTTAATAATTTTGGCTACAACGCCAGCACCAACAGTACGGCCACCTTCGCGAATCGCGAAACGCAGACCTTCTTCCATAGCGATAGGCGCAATCAGCGACACTGTCATGGAAATGTTATCGCCTGGCAGAACCA
>SRSN01000333.1 GCA_004791645.1 Alcaligenaceae bacterium 429 | reverse complement strand
GGACACAGGCACACCCAATACTTTATGGCAACGAGCCAAACGCATAGAAACAGGAGCACGTGTAGGCAGTTTGCGCTGAATGTCATCAACTGGGCCTGCTTGACCACCACAAATCTCTAGGATCAACGCTGTGATGCGTTCTACATGCTCAGTAATGTGATCGAAATCTACACCACGCTCAAAACGGTGGCTAGCATCAGACGAGAATTTATATTCGCGCGCGCGACCCATAATGGCTTCTGGCCACCAGAACGCAGACTCCAAGAACACATCTGTGGTGTCCAGAGTTACCGCAGTATCTTCACCGCCCATGATCCCTGCCAAGCTTTCGATCTTGCCGTTGCAAGCGATCACGCCTACTTTTTCGTTCAGATCAATAACTTTGCCGCTTAGCAGTTCTAATTTTTCGCCTCCTTTAGCCCAACGCACTTCCAAACCGCCTTGCAGTTTGGCCAAATCAAACACGTGGGAAGGACGCCCCATTTCCAACATCACGTAGTTGGAGATATCTACCAATGCAGACACCGGACGCTGACCGGAACGCTCCAAACGACGTTTCATCCAATCTGGTGTTTCAGCACGTGCATTCACACCTTTAATCACACGACCCACAAAGCGACCACACAAGTCAGGAGCTTGTACATCTACGGCAACGTGATCATTGATGCTAACCGCCACTGGCGCGCAGCTAGGTACGTTGAGAGGCAGCTCATTAAGCGCAGCTACTTCACGCGCCACACCCAATACAGACAAACAATCTGCACGGTTAGGCGTCATTTTTAGTTCGAATACGGTGTCGTCTAGATCTAGGTATTCGCGAATGTCTGTGCCTACTGGTGCATTAGCTGGTAGCTCCATCAGACCTTCGTGATCGGTAGACAAACCCAACTCACGAGCAGAACACAACATACCGGCAGACGATACACCGCGCATTTTTACAGCAGCTATGGTCATGCCACCTGGCAATTCTGCGCCAATACGTGCCACTGGAATGCGCAAACCTTGCGCTGCATTTGGTGCACCGCACACAATTTGCAGCAACTCACCTGAGCCGTCGTCCACTTTGCACACGCGCAAACGGTCTGCATCTGGGTGAGGAGCCACTTCAACAATATGCCCTACCACTACACCAGTAAACGCGGGTGCTGCGGTAAAGACGTCCTCTACCTCCAGCCCTGCCATAGTCAACTGGTGAGCCAGTGCATCGGCATCCAAAGTGGTATTAACAAAAGAACGAAGCCAGGATTCTGAAATTAACATGATGAATACGTAAGCGTAAAAAGTTGCCGTAGCGTTTGGAGGTGAAGGGCCTTCAGTGTCTTATCAGGCGAATTGGCGCAAGAAACGCAAATCACCTTCATAGAACAGACGCAAGTCGTTAACACCATAACGCAACATCGTCAGGCGTTCCAAGCCGGAGCCAAAAGCAAAACCAATGTATTGCTCAGGGTCTAGTCCAAAATTACGCACTACGTTGGGGTGTACCTGTCCGCAACCGGAAATCTCCAGCCATTTACCTTGATTAGGACCACTGGTAAACATCATGTCGATTTCAGCAGAAGGTTCAGTGAACGGGAAGAAAGATGGTCGGAAACGCACCACCAGATCATCGCTTTCAAAGAAGGTACGCAAGAAGTCGGTATACACGCCTTTAAGGTCAGCAAAAGAAATATCTTCTGCAATCCATAAACCTTCCACTTGGTGGAACATTGGCGAGTGTGTTGCATCGCTGTCCACACGGTAGGTGCGGCCAGGAGCAATCACTTTAATTGGGGGTTTATGCATACGTGCGTAGCGCACCTGCATAGGGCTGGTATGAGTACGCAGCAACAGTGGCTGACCCTTCTCATCGTTCATATCGATGTAGAAAG